>JANYAN010000265.1 GCA_025361305.1 Burkholderiales bacterium | reverse complement strand
CGCTTCGAGGATTTCGCGCCACCGGGAGCGCAGCGGCGTGAGGCAGGTGCGTCCACGCCGGTCGACCTGGCCCTGGACGAGGTACTTTCCGAGGTCGACCAGATTGCCAGAGCGACCTTCAGCTCGATTACGCTGGCCACGATGCTGCAGTTGATCGCACGGCAACCGCGCAACACCGAGGGCTGACTTCCTGATGCTGCACCATATCTCGTTCTCGGTCGCCGACCTTGAGGTCGCAGGCGCGTTCTACGACGCCGCGCTAGGTGCCCTGGGTTATCGCAGGGTGTTCGAGGACAGGACAGCCATTGGCTACGGCCTCGAGGATGGACAGGACATGTTGTGTCTGAAGCTCAGGGCGGCACCGGTTCGGCCCGGCCCGGGGTTTCACCTGGCCTTTGCCGCACCCTCCCGGGCGGCAGTGGATGCCTTTCACATGCGTGCTCTCAGGGCGGGCGGGGCCGACAACGGCGCGCCGGGCTTGAGACCCCCCTATGGAGAGCACTATTACGCCGCGTTCGTGATCGATCCCGACGGGTACCCGGTCGAGGCAGTCATCAATGCCGTGCCCTGAGATGGGCCCTTTGTCGCGGGCAAGATGACGGCGCATCTACGTAGTTCCCCGAATCGCCGAACGGGGTTTCAGCCACAAAATGGGCCGAGAATCAACAGGTCGTCTCGACCTTGCCCTGACCACCTACCCCTCTGACATCCTATGAATGATCGAAATCTCGTCAGGGGCCTGTTCCTCCTGGCAATTTCCCTGGCCTTCGGGCTGCAGGCGATGCGCTACCCGATAGGCGAGTTCAGCCGTGCGGGACCGGGACTGTTTCCCATCATGGTGGCCAGCCTGCTGGCCTTGATCGCCGTGATCACCATAGTGCGTTCGCGCTTCGTCGAACACCATCACATCGAGTTCAATTTCAAGAACATCGCCATCATCCTGGCCAGTCTGTGCAGCTTCGCGCTGATCTCTGAGCATGTCAACATGATCGCAGGCATCGCGTGCATGGTGTTCATCGCCTCATTCGCGGGTACCGCGGCGTATTCGGTGATGCGCAACCTCAAGATCGCCGCCGGCCTGATCGGCGTTGCCCTGGCATTCCAGAAACTCCTTGGCTTTAACCTGCCCCTCTACTGACATGATGGAAGTTCTACACAATCTGGCGTTTGGTTTTGGGATAGCGCTGACCTGGCAAAACCTGATGTACTGCGCCATCGGGTGCACGGTGGGCACGCTCGTGGGCCTGCTGCCCGGGCTCGGCCCCCTGGCCACCATCAGTATCTTGCTGCCGCTGACTTATTCCATCCCAACGGGTGGCGCGCTCATCATGCTGGCCGGCATCTATTACGGCGCCCAATATGGCGACAGCGTCAGCGCGATCACGATGAAGATTCCGCACGCCAGCAGTATCGTGGCCTGTATCGACGGCTACCAGATGACGCTCAAGGGCAAAACCGGACTGGCGTTGTTCACTGCGGGCGTTTCCAGCTTCATTGGGGGCACTGTCGCGATCGTGGTGCTCGCGTTCTTCGCGCCGATGCTGGGCGAGGTAGCCTTCCTGTTTGGCCCTGCCGATTACTGCGCCCTCATGCTCGTGGGCTTCGTGTGCGTGAGCTTCGTTACCACGGGTAGCCTGCTCAACGGCATGGCCATGTGCCTGATCGGCGTGCTCCTGGGGCAGATCGGCACCGACGTCAACAGCGGCATGCAGCGCTTCACCATGGACATGTCCTTCCTGGCTGACGGCGTCGGCCTGGTGAGCATCGCGCTGGGCTGCTTCGGTATTGCCGAAATCACCAAGAACCTCGACAACAAGGATGAGCGCACTCCCTTCAATGGCGAGATCAAGCTCATGCCGACCTGGCCCGAGTTCAAGCGCATCATCCCCAGCGCCTTGCGCGGCAGCGTGATCGGCTCCTTCATGGGCATCCTGCCCGGCGGCGGCCCGGTGATCGCCCAGTTTGCAGCCTATGCCCTGGACAAGAAGGTCAGCAAGTATCGGAACGAGATCGGCCAGGGCGCCATCGAAGGTGTTGCCGGGCAGGCCGCCGCCGACGAAGCGGCCGCGCGTACCAGCTTCATTCCGCTGATGAGCATTGGCATCCCCGAGAACGCCGTGATGGCCCTCATGATGGCCGCCTTCATCATCAAGGGTATCCAGCCCGGCCCCAACATGATTGCCGGTCACCCCGATCTGTTCTGGGGCCTGGTCGCCAGCATGTGGGTGGGCAACGTCTTCCTGATCACGCTCAACGTGCCCCTGGTGCGCTACTGGCTGTCGGTGTTCAAGATCCCCTACAGCGTGCTGTTCCCGTCGATTCTGTTCTTCTGCTGCATCGGCACCTTCAGCGTCAACAACAACCTTGACGACATCTTCATCACGGCGGTGTTCGGCTTCATCGGCTACTTGTTCCTGCGCCTGGATCTGGATGCCGCCCCGCTCATGCTGGGCTTCATCCTGGGCCCCATGCTGGAAGAAAACTTCCGCCGTGCCATGCTACTCAGCCGCGGCAGTTTTGGGGCGTTCGTCACCCGTCCCATCAGCGGCACGTTGCTCGCCGTGATTGCCATTTTCATCATTTGGCAACTGGCCAGTTTCTTCATGCAGATCCGTAAGAAGGCGCCTGTCGTCGAGCTTGAACCGCAACCCGAATAGTCAGGCCTGACTCATGCCGACCTGACGCATCAGGCGGCTCCAGCCTTCATCCACTTCCGCCTGGAGGCGGGCTGCTCCCTGTTCATCCAGCTGCTGGTAGCGCCGCTGCAGTGACAGGTAGTCGGCGACCGGTCGTGTCCGGGCCGCATGGTTGAGCGTGTAGCGCTCTCCATCTTCCACCTCGTACAGCGGAAACGCGCCGCACTCGACCGCGTGTCGCGCGGCCGCCAGTCCACCGTCATCTGCCAGGCCCCAGCCATCGATGCAGGGCACCAGCAGCGTGATGATGCGAAAGCCCCGCATGGCCTTGGCCTTCTCGACCTTGCGCACCAGGTCGGCCAGGAAGCCAACGCTGGCCGTGGCGGCATAGGGAACCCGATGCGCGGCCATGATCTCGGTCAGGTTCTTCTTGCGAGTGGCCTTGCCTTCGGGCGTTGAACTGGTTTTTGCGTAATGCGGCGTCGACGAGGACTTCTGGGCGCCGGTGTTCATGTAGCCTTCATTGTCCAGGCACAGGTAAAGGATGTTCTCATTGCGCTCGGCCGCCGACGACAGGCACTGAAACCCGATGTCGTAGGTGCCGCCGTCGCCAGCCAGCACCACCACCTGCGTCTCGTGCTTGCCTTGCGAATCGAGTGCGCGACGCAGGCCGGAGGCGGCCGCGGCACTCGCCTCCAGTGTGGGCTGGTACACCGGAATGCGCAGCGAGCTGAACGGCTGCGGCCCCGAGATGATGGCCATGCAGGAGGGCGGGATCACGGCCATCGTGTCGGGGCCAAGCACCGCCAGTACATGGCGCACTGTCAGCGCTTCGACACAGCCAGGGCATGCGGCATGACCCGAACAGAGCATCGGCGCTTGCGGCAATTCGAGAGTTTCCATCGTATTCACCTTGCCCATGTGGATTCGACCTGCGGGACGCCCTGCAACGCGCCGCGCACCACAGCGGCGATCGTGTCAGGCGAAACATTGACGCCGCCGACGCCCGTCAGAAAACCGTGAACACGCGGCGGCGAGGCCAGGCCGTACAGTGCACCGCGCAGCTCCTGGTGCAGGATGCCGCCCAGCCCGGGCGAGTGGTTGCGATCCAGCACCACGACGTCGGGCACACCTTCCAGCGCCACACGCAGCGCCTGCACCGGCAGCGGCCGCAACAGGCGCAGCTTGAGCAGCCCGACGGCCTCGCCCGCCTCGCGCATGGCATCCACCGCCTCGCGCGCCGTTCCGCACATGCTGCCCAGTGTGACGATCACGGCCCTGGCACCGTCGCAGCGATAGCGCTCCAGAATGCCGTGGCTGCGCCCGGTCAGCGCGCCCCATTCCCGGTCGGCCTCCTGGGCCACGCCCAGGGCTCGCGCCATCGCCTCGCCAACCGTCTGGCGATGGCGGTAGTACATGTCCTGTGTCACGACATTGCCCCAGGACGAACCCAGTGCCGTGTCCAGCCGGTGCGCCGGGTCGTAGGGCGGCAGGTAGCCGTCCACCAGCGCCTGCGAGGGAACTTGCACTGGCTCCAGCGCATGTGAGACATAGAAGGCATCGTGGTTGACCATCACCGGCAACTGCACCTGCTCGGCCAGCCGGAAGGCGTGCAATACGGTATCCAGCGACTCCTGTGCGCTCTCGGTATAGAACTGGATCCAACCGGTGTCGCGCTGGGCCAGGCTGTCGGTCTGATCGGGCCAGAAAGCCCAGGGCGATGCCACCGTGCGGTTGACATTGACCATCACGATAGGCGCACGCGCGCCACTGGCATAGTGCAGCAATTCGTGCATCAGGAGCAATCCCTGCGATGCGGTCGCGGTGAACACGCGGGAGCCGGCCAGCGATGCCGGGATGCACGCTGCCAGCACCGAGTGCTCGGACTCGGGCGTGAGGATTTCGGCGCTGAATTCACCGCGGGCGTGAAACTCGGTCAGCAATTCCAGGATGGGCGTCTGCGGCGTGATCGGGTAGACCGGAACAACCTGCGGTCGTGCGAGTCGCGCAGCCCAGGCTGCGGCGTGGTTGCCGGTCAGCAGCATGCCAGTTTGAAGTGCCTTCATCTAACCTCCTCGCGCAGGGTCATCGATCCGGTCGGGCATTCCTTGACGCACATGCCGCAGCCCTTGCAATAGTCGGTTAGCACCGCATAACCGTCGTCGACATGCTTGATGGCAAGGTCCGGGCAGTAGTTGAAGCAGTTGTCGCAATGGGTGCAGTAGCCGCAGGAGAAGCACCGCCCGGCCTCGGCCAGCGCCTGGTCCGGCTCGAACCCCAACTGCACCTCGATGCAGCCGGCCAGCCGTTCGCGCACGGGCCGTGTCTGCGCGCCCGCGCGGGCGACGTGGGGGTGATAGAAAGTCGAGATGTTGGCCAACGCCACCGCGTCGCCGATTTGGCCTGGGGCTGCCGCGGCCGGCTGCGCTGCGCGCAGCACGCGGTCGATGTCCAGTGCGGCGCGCTTGCCCATGCCGATCGCCGCGGTCACGAAACGGGCCATGCTGGCCACATCACCGCCGGCCCAGACCCGCGCCGCGGCAGTAGCCTGCCGAGCGTCGACCGAAAGCAGCCCGCCATCGACCGGGAGCCACGATGAAAGTGCCGACAGTTCGGGGTCCTGGCCGATGCAGGATACGATGGCATCCGCGGCCAGGGTGAACTCGCTGCCGGTCAGCCGCGTTACGTTGAACTGCCCGCGAACCGCCCCGGGCTCGAAGTGCACCCGCATGCAACGCAGCACCAGTCCATGCCGATTGGATGGCTCGACCAGCGTGAGCATTGCGCCGTCGACCAGCGCGATTCCCTCTTCCAGCGCCTCGGCCAGTTCTTCCCGTTGCGCGGGCATCTGCGGCGCATGTTCGAGCGCAAGAATCGTCACCTGGTGCCCGGCCCGCCGCGCACTGCGTGCCGCGTCCATCGCTGTGCTGCCCCCGCCGATCACCACCAGCCGGGAGCCCAGTTCCGGCGGCAATCCGGCGTTGCACCTAGCCAGATACTCCGCGCCGTCCACCAGCCAGGGCGCACGCTGCGGCAACTGCGCCAGCCGCTTGGGCCGGGCCGCGCCGACGGCCAGAAAGATCGCATCGTGCCCGGCGCCGATCCGCTCGAAATCCTCGCTGTCCGTCAGCGCCTCGTGTCGGACCTCGACACCGAGCGCGACGATGCGGGCCACTTCACCGTCCAGCACCGATCGCGCCAGCCGGTAAGGCGGGACGCCATAGCGCATCAACCCACCCAGTTCGGGACGGGCTTCAAAGAGCGTGACACGCCAGCCGCGACGGCGCAACTGGAAAGCGGCCGACAAGCCGCTGGGGCCCCCGCCCACCACGGCGACATGTCCCGCCCGCTCGACGGCCGGTGCATCGAAGGCCCAGCCTTGCGCCAGCGCCATATCGCCGACAGCCCGCTCCAGCTTGCATATGGCCAGTGGCTCGTCGTAGGCGCCACGATTACAGGCCGCCTCGCACGGGTGATGGCAGATGCGGCCAGCCACCGATGGGAAGGGGTTGTGGCGCGTCAGCACCTCCCAGGCGCCGCGGAAGTCGTGGGTGCGGGCCAGGCCGATCCACTCTGCGATATCGCCATCGACCGGGCACGCTTGATGGCACGGCGACGCCGGTGAAATGTAGTGGGGCAAGGCCGAGCGCCAGGTGCCCGTCTTGAAGACCTCGGTGGTGCCGGTGGTCCAGATGGGTGGGGGTAGCGGCATGTTCATGGCATTGCCCTTTCCAGTTGTGCACCGGCGGCGCGGTAACCCTCGGCGCAAGCAGCGACGTTTTCGGCCCGCAGCTTGGGCGACTGCTCAAGCAGCAGCAGCTCGAGCACCGCCAGCGGCGGATCGCCCACAGTGCGCGCCAGTGCGCCCAGCAGTGCGGAGTTGACGATGCGGCCCAGCCCCTGCGCACGCGAGATCGCCAGCCCGTCCACCGGGATCACACGGTAGCCGGGCAACGTTGCACGAAAATCCTCCGCGCTGCGCGCCGAATTCACCACGATCAGCGTGTCGCTGCGTGCAGCGGCCAGCAGGGCGCCCTGCAGCAGGCTGGCGTCGAAGCACAGGATGGCATCGGCCTGCTCGATGTCGCAGCGCAGCCGCACCGGCCGGTCGTCGACCCGCAGGTAGGAACTCACCGGTGTGCCGCGTCTCGCGCCGCCATAGCTGGCAAAGGCCTGAACCTGCCGGCCTTCGGCGAAGTACGCCATCGCCAGCAGGTTGCCGGCGGTCTGCGCGCCCTGGCCGCCGCGGCCCTGGATGATGATCTGCAGCATGCTATGTCTCCTTGGGTTCACGGTGCATGTCCGGCCCCAGCCAGGTTTTGTTTGATGCCGGTCAACCACCGTGCCCGGCGCACACCTAACATGGGCCGCAACTGCGAGCGGCCATGCTGAACGTCACCCATCTGCACACCTTCTATGGCGAGAGCCATATCCTGTGGGATGTGAACCTGGAACTGCCCGCCGGCCACGCGCTTGGGTTGCTCGGGCGTAACGGCATGGGCAAGACCACGCTGCTCAGGAGCGTGATGGGCATGGTCAGGCCGCGATCGGGTGCTGTGCGCGTGATGGGCCGCGACATGACGGGGCGTGCGCCCTATGAAATCGCGCGCCTGGGCATTGCCTATGTGCCAGAGGGCCGAGGCATCTTCGCCAACCTGTCCGTGCGCGAGAACCTGGTGATGGCCGCGCGCGCAGGCGCCGATGGACGACGCGAGTGGACTCTGGCGCGGGTGCTGGACACTTTTCCCCGGCTGGCCGAACGGATTGCCAGTGGCGGGCAGCAATTGTCCGGCGGCGAGCAGCAGATGCTGGCGATCGGCCGGGCATTGATGACCAATCCGCACCTGCTGATCCTGGACGAAGCCACGGAGGGACTGGCCCCAAGAATCGCCGCACAGATCTGGCAGGTAATCGCCGGCATCCGTGCCAGCGGGATCAGCACCGTGGTGGTCGACCGCAACTATCGAACCGTGCTGGCGCACACCGATGCCGTGCTGCTGCTCGAAAAAGGCCGCGTCGTGCTGGCGGGCGATTCGCAGGAGCTCAAGACAGACCATGAGAGGCTCGCGCGCCTGCTAGGTGTGTGATTCAGGCTGCGGCCGGCCGCGCTGGCAGCACGGCGGTGGCCTCCAGCTCGATCTTGCCGGGATGGTCGAGCAGGTCGGCCACGAAGATCATGCTCATCGCTGGATAGTGGCGACCCATGAGGCGTCGCCAGATCGCGCCGAGTTCGTCGCGTGCCGCCAGGTAGGCAGGTTTGTCGCTGCAGTAGGCGGTAATGCGGCAGATGTGCTGTGGTGCGCCGCCGGCCTCAGCCAGCACTG
>JANYAN010000252.1 GCA_025361305.1 Burkholderiales bacterium | reverse complement strand
CCATCTGCTGCTGGCCGCCCGACAACGTGCCGATGCGGCGTTCGTAGAAGTCGCGCAGCATGGGCAGCACCGACATCACCCAGTCCAGCCGCTCGGTCCGCTCTGACTTGGGCACACCCACCGCCCACAGGCCCAGGCGCATGGTCTCGGCCACCGTCAGGCCTGGAAACACGCCCCGTCCTTCGGGCACCAGGGAGATGCCGGCGGCGGTCAGCGCGCTTGGTTCGGCTCCGGTGACCGACCTGCCCTGCAGCAAGATGGAGCCACCCAGCACCGGAATCAGGCCGAACAGGGCTTTGAGCAGCGTGGACTTGCCGGCGCCGTTGTGGCCGATCAAGCACAGCACCTCGCCCGCACGCAGGTCGAAGTTCACCCCGTCCAGCACGGGACGCCCGCCATAACCCACCACCAGATTCTTGCCCGACAGCAGCACCTCGGTCATGGGGTCATGTCCCCGAAGTAGATCGCCGCCAGCCTGGGATCGTTGAGCACCTTGGACGGCTCGTCGTCGGCCAGCAGACTGCCTTGGTCGAGGAATGCGATGCGGTCCGAGATGCCCACCACGATGTCCAGGTTGTGCTCGATGATGCAGACCGTGACGCCTTGCCGCACTTCGCTGCGCAGCAGTTCGAGAAACCGTTCATAGGAACCACGGTCCAGGCCGGAGGCCGGCTCGTCCAGCAGCCAGATCCTGGCCGGCGTGGCCATGATGCGGGCCAGGCTCAGGAACTTGCGCTCGGCATAGGCCAGGTCGATGGCGCGCACACCGACCTTGCGCGTGAGCCCGGTGGCCTCGAGGATGGCAGCCACTTTCGCACGCCGGGCCTCGCGCGCCTTCGGGCCGCCGGGCTGCCACAACCAGGAACTTGGTTCCATCACCGTCAGCACGTTCTCCTGCACCGTCATGTGGTCGAACAGCCGCAGGTCCTGGAAGGTCCGCGCGATTCCCATTCGACCGATCCGCCATGGCGACTTGCCAACGATGGACTGGCCGTTCCAAATGATGTCGCCTGAATCGGGCACGAGGTGCCCGGTGACCATGTTGAACAGCGTGGTCTTGCCAGCCCCGTTGGGCCCCACCAGGGTGGTGATGATGCCGGCGCGCAGATCCAGCGAAACGTTGTCGCATGCCTTGAGGCCACCGAAGCTCTTGCACAGGCCGCGCAGGCTCAGCAGCACTTCACCGGCGACATGGGCCATCACTTCTCCCGCCCGACCGCACCGACGATGCCGCCGGGCCGGAAGATCATCAACAGCATCATGGCCAGCCCGTAGGCGATCTGCTGGATCGAGCCAATCTCGGTGGCTGGCAGAAATGGAAGGTAGCTGAACAGGCTGGGCAACAGCATCAGCAGCGTGGCCCCGACGATGGGGCCCAACACGGTGCCGGCGCCGCCGATGATGACCATGGCCATCAGCAGCACCGAGGTGTCCATGGTGAAACTCTCGACGTTGATGAACCCGAGGTAGAAGGCGTACAGCGCACCGGCCACCGCCGCCAGCGAGGCCGACACCACCACCGACAGCGTCTTGATGGCCGCCACATTCTTGCCGAACGCGTGCGCCGCCGACTCGCTATCGCGGATGGCCTGCAGGTTGCGCCCGAAGCTGGAGCGCAGCAATGCGCTGGTGACGACGATGATGACTGCCAGACAGGCCGCAGCCAGCAGGAGGAATTCCACCGGGTTCGCCACCGCATGGCCGAACACGCTGATCGGCGGAATGCCCACCAGGCCGCCCATCCCGCCGGTGACCGACTTCCACTGCGAGAACACCGTCACGCCCAGCACCTGTAGGCCCAGCGAGGCAGCGACGAAATATTCACCGCGCACGCGCAGTGCCGGCAGCGCCAGTGCGAGTGACAACACCCCCCCCATCAGCATGGCAGCGGGGATCGTCAAGAAGATCGACGCACTGACATGGATGCCGAGGTAGGCCGCGGTGTAGGCTCCGATGCCGAAGAACACCGCATGGGCGATCGAGTAGATCCCGGCGTAGCCCATGATGAAGTTGAGCGTGATCGCCAACGTCGCGTTGATGCAGATCAGCGTCGCGAGGTTCAACAGGTAGGCTGCCATACGTGCGGCTCAGGTGGTCACGGCCCGCCCGGCGATGCCGGACGGGCGGATCAGGATGAACAGGAACAGCACCACAAAGGTCACCGCCTCGCTCCACTGCGTGTCGAACGTCCACAGCGCCAGGTTCTCCGCGACGCCCAGCAACAGGCCAGCCAAGGCAGCGCCGCGCAGGCTGCCCACGCCACCGACGATGGTGGATGCCAGGCTCACCAGCATCACATGTTGGCCAGCCGCCGGATTCAGGCCGGAAGCCATTCCTGTCAACAGCGCGGCCGGCACCACCATCAGCGAGCCCAGCGCGAACACCACGGTGGACAGCCAGCGCGTGCTCATGCCATACGCGCGAACCAGGTCGGGGTTCTCGGACAGGGCACGCAGCGCGATGCCCACATGGGTGCGCATGAGGAAGAACTGCAAGCCGAGGAAAAACCCCAGAGCGCAGACGATCGACACGCCAGCCAGCGGGGACACGAACAAGCCGGGCAGCAACTCGCGGCTGTTGCTCAACACGTTGGGCACGGAGACGAAACTGCGGCCGAACACCATTCCGATGATGTTCTGCACCACGATGCCGGCGCCGAAGGACGCCACGAAGATGGTGAACAGGGAGCCATGCAACTTCAGGATGGGTGCGTAGACCAGCCGGTCGAGCAGGATGCCGAACAGCACCGCCGCCACCGAAGCGCACAGTGCCGCAACGACCCAGCCCACGCCATGGACCGAATTGAGCGAATAGAAGATATAGGCCGCGATCGTGAAGGTCGCGCCATGGGCAAAATGGAAAATCCGCGTCGATCCGTAGATCAACGAGAAACCGACCGAGGTCAGCGCATATAAGGCACCCACCTGGATGCCATTGACAAGCAGTTGCAGGAAGAGCATCGGGTCGCGAGCTTCGTTGGCCTGTAGCAGGGCATGGCCCCGCCGCGGGCCGCCGCCATCACTTGCGCAGGTAGACCATCTTGCCGCCGCCTGGCCCGGTGATCTCGTTGACCTGGATCGGCATCATGACCGTGCCCGTGCCATCGAAACCCACCTTGCCCCCGATGAACTCAAAGTTCTTCAGCGCCAGGCGCTGCGCGAGCAGGTTCTCGGCATTGATCGGCTTGCTCTGCTTCTGCAGCTCGCTGGCCAGCACGCCAAAAAGCCGCACCGCGTTGTAGTAGTTGGCCGCCGTGGTATCCGGGTTACGGTTGTAGCGGGCCTTGAAGTCCGCGACGAAGCGCAGGGTGAGCGGGTCCTTGGACTCCCAGTCGACGACCTGGCTGGTGTAGTACATGCCCTTGGCTTCCGGCAACGCGTCCAGCTCCGGCAGCGTGTAGTAGGTGGCCAGTTGCTGGGTCACGCCGTTGTCACGCAGCTGCTTGACCAACTGCACCTGCTGGGGTCCCACCGAGCCGAGGAAGACGGCGTCCGGCCGCGCGGCGCGCACCTTGGCGGCGATGCTGCTGAACTGCTGCGAGCCGACTGGGATCGACAGGGCCTCCACCAACTCACCGCCCACCTTGGGCAGTTCCTTCTCGAGTGCCTTGCGCAGGCCTTCGCCCGTGGGGTCGTCCAGGTAGACGATGACGAAGCGCTTGAGTCCGCGGTCCTTGACCATGAAGGGAATCAGTTCTTGCACCTGGATGGTGGCCAGGGGGATCACGTTCCATGCGTAGGGCCCGAGTTCGGCCAGGTCTGGGCCGACCCCGCCACCATTGACCGTGATGACGTTGGCGCGTTGCCCGATCGGCGCGATCGCCTTGAGCACGCCGGTGACCCCGGACAGTACATAGGGCACCTTGTCGACATTGACCAGCTTGCTCATGCCGATCACGCCCTGTTGCGGCGCCCCCTGGCTGTCCTCGGCCACGACGCTGACCTTGCCCGAAAGCAACTTGTCGGCATTTAGGTGGTCGACGCCAAGGTTGACACCCGCATTGAAGACATCCCCGAGCACCGCGATGCGTCCGCTCAGGGGGAACAGGGTCCCGATCTTGATCTCCTGCGCATGCAGCGTGGTGGAAAAAACCAGCGCGAGGCCGAGCAGCCCGCGAACCCAAACCTGTTTGACGCCTGGCATCTGTGTATCCTGTTGAAATTCTGTCGACCCGGGAACCGCCGCTTCGGAGCATTCGCGCAGCACGGCACGTCAAGACACGCCGGAAGCAAGCCGCAACGCACGCATTTATTAGTGTAATGGCTCAGCCGATCGATGATCAATCTTGATATTTGAAATCAATGCACGCCGCCGTACAAACTCACCAGCGCCACGCCAGTCACCGTGGTCCGCACGCCGGTGAGCGTCAGGGGATTCATCGGCTCCACGTTCTTGAGCAGCAGCATGCGCATCGGCATCACCACCAGCCGGGTGCAACAGGCGATCAGCGCCGCGACCGGGATGTACTTCATCGACGCGATCATCAGCACCTGGCCGACGAACCTGAACCGGACCCCGTTTGGTGGACGCCACGAAGCCGCGGTAGCGGTCCACGCGAGGCACCGGCGACAGACCCGTTTCCCTGGGATCCAGCGATGTTCCTGGTAGGCCTCCGGGCGCAGTGACCTGGGCCAGTTCGCCGTCGAGGTTGTAGATCCATCCGTGCTACCAGCGGTGCTGCGGTTGGGCGCGGGCTTGCAGGTTCTGTCTTGACACAAAACATAAACTCGCGATACTCGCCGATCAAGATTGATAAACAGAATCAACATACGTGACCCAGCAAGACTTTCTTACACTCGACGAGGCACTGGTCCGGCTCAAGGTGAAGCCGGCCACGGTCTAC
>JANYAN010000240.1 GCA_025361305.1 Burkholderiales bacterium | reverse complement strand
CCGGTGCTTTGAAGGTGCCCGGACCGGTTGGTGTGAGATTGTGTTGGGTGTTGGCGATCGTGCCTACGGCCCCGGCCGGAGTCGCCCAGCCGATCAATCCTGCAGCGAGCAGGCCAAGCAAGAGTTGGGCAAGCAGGCTGGCCAGCCACTTCGGCCAACGATCCATCGCCGTGCCATTGGTCATCTTGTCTGTTCCTTTGCGGTGGCGATGGCACCCAGAAAGAGCTGAACGCGCTGGTTATAGGCATCGGCTACATACACCTTGTCGTCGGCCGAGATGAAGATGCCGCTAGGCAGCGAGAACTGGCCAGGTCCTGTGCCATGTTCGCCAAAGCCGAGCAGCAACGTGCCCTGTCGATCGAAAATCTGGACGGCATCGAACAGCGCATCCACCACGAAACAATGACCGTCGGCATCGGTCGCGACACCCTTCGGCGCAGCAAAGTCGCCGCCCCCATTGCCCGCTTTGCCAAACTTCCCGAGGAAGCGCCCATTCCGGTCGATCAACTGCACCCGAAAATTGAGCGCGTCAGTGACCAGCAGCACTCCATTGGGATCCAGTGCCAGGTGGGTGGGGTGATTGAACTGTCCGTCTCCATTGCCGGCTTCACCCAGATAGCGCAGCAGCTTGCCTTCAGCGCTGAAGACTGCGATCCGGTTTCGAAGCGAATCGAGCACATACAGCTGCTGCGCTGTCGCGTCCCAAGCCAGCCCGGCCGGCCGATCCAGCCCCTGAATCGCGAACGAGCGAACCAGCGCGCCGTCTCGGTCCAGCAGGAAAACGGCTTGTAGGGCCGTGTCGGCAACGAAAACGGCACCGTCGGAGCCCAGTGCCAGTGCAACGGGCGACCGCAGTAGCTGCGGGCCGACTTGCGTCACCCTCTCATAGCGGTCGCGCGGCGCATCCAGAATCCAGAGCGCCGGCGCGGCTGGGTCGGCCACGTACAGTACGCCTGCTCGTTCGGCCACCGCGGCCGGTCGTCGGAAAGTCTCGGCGCTAGCCCCGCTCAGTGCATCGGCCAAGCGGCGCAACAGCGATCGCGTGATGCCCCAGTCTTCTGGACCGGATACGCTGCGCAGGTAGCGAATTCGCGCTTGCTCAGGTGGTTGCGGCCATGCCATGGCAACTGCTGTGGCTTGCCCGCTATCCATTACCGGAGCGGGTGCCGTGCAAGCAACCGCGAGCAGCATTGCAGCAGCCGGCATGAGCCATGATCGAGAACTGAACCGTCGCGCCACTAGAACTGCCTCACTGCATCGATGTTGAATCCACCATTCTTTGAGCGGAGCCCATTTGTGATCGATTCACTGAAATTCAAACGGGCTGACAGCGTCAGTTGGCCAAACGCCAGGCTGCTGTGTAGGTCCGCACGCATGAGCGTCTGCGAAGGAAGGCCACTGTTGCTGTACTTGCTCCAATCCAATGAAGCGGAGTTGGTCCAGCCGCCCTCGGTGTTCCAATCAAGGGAGCCCAGTGCCGACCGCGATACATTCTTGTGTCGCGACGGCAGTGTGTACTGTGTGTCGCTTGCATTCAGACCAAAATTCATCCTCAGACGGGATGTGACGGGCCACTGCCACGTCGAACTGAACCTGCGTCGGTCATAGACAGTGCGAGTCGACTTGTACCTGTCAAAATCCAGGCTCGTATTTTCAGTCATTTCCAGCAAACGGCCCTGCGAGCTGAGCCGCAGCGTATCCTGGTTGTAGCTGTCGAGGAACAGGCTCGTGCTGGCATTGGCGCTCATTGGCGTCTGCTTTGACTGCAGATGGCTGAACGAAACGCCGATCCAGCGGTAGTCCACCCCCAAGCCGAAACCCGTCGACTTCGCTGAATACTTGAGGTGTTGATCGACCTGATAGCTGTAACTTACCAGCAGCGGATCGCCCTCGACGATCAGGAGCGTGCCAGCCCTGGGGACAATGCGTAGCTGGCTGCCTTCCGCGATGACATCGAAGTCTATTCCGGCCGCCAAGGGAATGCGGCCGCCGCCGCGCGCATTGAACACCTGGAGGTTATTGGCCTCGGCGAAGGGATGGTCGAGCAAAAACCCCCGCTCGACGGCGAAGAGCGAAGGCGCGAGGTGGGTTTCATCGACGATGCTGATCCGTGCCGCGTTCAGGTCGTTGCTGTTGAGCTGATAGCCGGCCGACCAGTTGGCTGTGAAATTACCCTTTCCCGGCAGGCTGTGAGTGTAGTTCTGGTTGAAGCGGCCACCATAGGAAGACGTCGCGCCGTTCTGCAAGGTGGCGCGGTCGGCCCGCAGCCCCGCCGTGGTGTGCAGGTTTTGGTAAAACTGGTGCGCTACCGAGAAGGCAGCGTTCTGCAAGGTGCTGCGCCTTCCCCCAACGTCCTGAGCAGTCAGGCTATACAGATAATCCGTCGCCAGATTCTGGTCGTGATCAACGTGCAGGCGCTCGCTGGTGGATGTCGTGGTGGCGGGTGAACTGCCATCGCGGCTCAAATAATTCAGCCTGGCATCCAGGCGGCGGTTCAGATTCGGCCCGAAGTCGAGACTGTAGGTCAGGCCAGCCGCCTTGGATGTGAAGTTGCCAGTTTCGAACACCGCATTTTGTTGCTTATTCAGCTGAACGTTCAATCCAAGGTCCGCATGCTCAAAGCCCTTGCTGGCATCGAATTGGAGCGATTTGCTCGTCTCATCCGTTAGCAGGCTCTGGCCGAAGATCGAAGTCTTGCTTTTGTTGTGTTCGCTGCGCAGATACAGGTTAGATTCGAACCAGGGGAAGCCCCAATCATTGAGCACGCTGTTCTGGCGCAAATGAAAACCGGCGCCATGGTTCTCGTGCGTTCCATCCATGCGACCACCAAATAACTGAAGCGATTGACTTTGATTACGATTGGCGAACAGCGTAGCGGTATAGGGCTTTTCGGCCAGGAAGGTCGAATCGAAAGCATAGCCGATCAGTCGGTCATTGGCTGGCGCGCTCGTGTCAGCGCCGCTGTCCCGGATTTGAGCGCGACCGAGTTCCACTGTCAGGTTGCCGGTAAACAGGCGAGGGTCGACAACATAAAAACCTTTGTTGGAAATCCTGAACGTTTCGCGCAGCAGCCGGCTCGAAGATGCCGATCCTGGCCCATCGAGGAGCTGCGCCGTCTGGGTCGTGCTCTCGTAGTGCAAGCCGAGCGACCCCGACCAGGTGCCAAGTCCCCACTCCCACGGCACTGCCCGCGCCGAGCCGGCGTACAGGGCTGAGGCGATCAGTACCAGCGTCCACCTGGCGCCGGCTCTCGCTGCGTCATTTCCGATGGCAGCGGCTGCAGGTTTCAAAGCTGACCGCAAAGGCCGGGCTCCCTTTGTGGCAAGCACCGCAGTACTTGCCGTCCTCGATGGCATCCATGGTGATTATCGTGCTCCCGGTTTTCATCTCGAACCCGATCTCCTTGCTGTGGCAGACAAAGCACTTGAACTTCACCCGATGCAGCCAATGGGCAAACGTCGCCGGCGGGAACTCGTCGCTGTCCTTCACCTTGGCATCGCGGGTAAATACCACGTCGCCGACCACGGGCGGCGCGGCGGTTGCTGCCGCTGTCAGACAGGCCAGCACGAACCACAGCAGCAACGTACGGGCACGGCGCATCATGATTTTTTCTTCGGCGGCTTGTGGCAGCCCTTGCAGCCATCAGGAGCCAGCGCCACCTTGTCGTGGCAAACCCCGCAATATTTGCCGTCATCGATCTCGGCCATCGTGATCTTGGCGTCGCCCGCGCTCCTCTTGAAGATGGCAGGATGGCAATTGGCGCATCGCAACCAGGTGGTGTGAACTTCGTGAGAGAACGTCACGTACCGCGTCGGCTTGCCCGAAGTCTCCAGCTCCACGTCAAGATCGCGCACCTCGGGTTGCGGCGTGTCTGGTGAGATGCCCGAACTGGGTTGAATCAGCTTGGACGATAGCGCGGCCATCCACTGGATGTTGTCCTCGTCGTCCTTTGGCAGCTTCTTGAAAATCGCGGGCCAGTCAGGCGCCGGACCGGCCTTGTCCAGAGCCTCCATCATTTCCAGGTACTCCTTGCTGGCAGTAGGGCCGGCAACAGGCACGAACGGAATGTGCCGCGGCGGGCGTACGACAGGCGCATTCGTTGGGTTCCTGCCCGCCGCGTGAATGTCGAACAGAAGCGACATCAGCGGCGTCGGTGAAGTGCACGCCGCGGTAGCTATCACCCACGCCACGGCAAGCACATACAAAATGCGCCGCCACTGTCGGCTTGAACTCAAGGACATCTTCTCTTACGTACCCGAAAGATCGTTGTGCGCTAGTTTCCCCGTGCAGTGGCTACGGACCGGCACCCTAGGGGAGCGGTTGCTTCGCACTCGACACGCCCAGTGAAGTTGATCCCATGTGGATGATTGCCCAATTGACAAATCTCAAGCCGAAACGAAACGAGCGCCTCATTGCCGAGCAGGGTCGAATCAGAATGCTCGCAGCGCGCCTCTTGCTCTTGAGGGATGTCCGGAAAAGCAGTTCATTTCGGGTGTGGCCGTCGGCAGGTCAAGGCGACGGGCAACAAAAAAAGGGCGCCGACCCGAAAGTCAGCGCCCGAGCGTCTAAGAGTTCCCTACTTAATGTGGCATTGCAAGCAGATGTAGCCGCCTGCCTGGGTGTTGCCGTCAATCTTGCCGCGCAGGAAGTAATCGTCTTGCGTCGCCTTGTTATGCGGATCATGACAAGTAGAACACTCCATGCCTGTCGTACCTACTGCCGGCCCGCCAGAGATGACGGTACCAGTGTCGTTGTAAAGCTTGATATTGGATCCGCCGAGAGTCGTCGGGTTGGACTGAAACTCAGTCAAAACCGTGTTAGCACCACTTGCCGTAGCGTTATAGGTGTTCGAAAGTTGCTGATACGGATAGGGCATGCCAACAGGATGGTTGCCAGTCATCGAACCGCCGGCCGAGGCAATCTGATGGTTACCGGTAATTTTCGTCAGGTTGTTCGCAGCACCTCCGATCATCGCCGTATCCCTGTACATGGCAACATCACCAACCGCCACCGAGCCATCATGGCAAGACAGGCACTTTGTGGTGGGGCCCTTGTAAGCAGGAGCCATGGAAGGATAGACGGTGCCGGCCGCAGTTTTTTCACCCGCAGCCCAGCTGAAAGTATTGGCCGATAGCGTGTGATTCCACAGCAACGATTGCGTAATCGCCGAGTGGGGCGTATGGCAATAGGTGCACAACCCGATGGTTTGCAGGTTGGTGCCAAAGCCCGACGACGAGAAGTCGTGATCGGTACTTGCGAGTCCTCCAGCGGCGCCTGACGCCGCCATCACGGCTGCGGGTGACGCCAAGGCCAGGCTGATGGCCAAGGCTTTGAGTAGGCTTCTCATAAAATTCCTTCATGTTTCAAAGTTAAATGTGTGAATGCCGATTAATTCAAGATAACTCCATCTGTTTTGTATCCCTCATTTCTTCAAGATGTCTTGGTCTGTCGATGCTCTTGCTCCTGTTGTTGCGGAACTTTTCGCGACAGTTTCCCGTTGAGGAAGACTGTCAGCGGCTGTGGTATTGACAAGTTGGTAGACATTGACGCGGTGATTGAGCTCGTCGCCGACATAGATACGGTTCTGCTTGTCGATGGCCAGCGCCGAGGGGTTCTGCATCAGGCCGGGGTAGGTTCCGCGGTCGCCAAAGAACAACATGATCTGGCCCTTGGAATTAAAGATCTGAGTGTTGCTCCAGCCCGAATCGACGACATACAGGTTGCCGAAACTGTCGAGGGCCACGCCTTTGGGCTTGTCGAACATACCCCAGGCGTTGCCGCGCTTGCCGAACTGCTGGACGAACTTGCCATCCGCATCGAACATCTGCACGCGCGAATTGAGGGTGTCGGCCACATAGACGTTGCCTTTGGCATCAACGGCCAGGTAAGTCGGAAACAGGAACGAATCAGGGGCGTCGCCCTTGCCTTTGCCGAGTTGGCCCAGCAGTTTGCCCTCCAGGTCGAAGACCTTGACCGTATGCTCCGAGTTCTTGTTATGCGAGGTATCGGAGACATAGAGCTTGTTACGGACCCGATCGATCGCCACGTCGGTGGGGCGTGAAATGGATGCATCGGTGATGAAGCGCAACTGCTTGCCTTCCCGTGTATAGACGCCGACACCTTTCTTTTCCTGCTCGACGACGTACAGGTTTTCTTGCGCGTCCAGCGCCAGCCCCATGGGTGAGGACAGCGGCTTGTCCCCCCCGCCGACCTTCAGCATCGTCTTCTTCGCGAAGTCGAAACCGAATATCGCTCGCTGCGCACGATCAGAGACATAAACGCGATTGCCGTCGTCCGAGACAGCGATGCCCATCGGCTCGACGATGCGGTTGGCCGAGGGCTTTTCGCCTCCCAGAAAGTTGAGCAACTTCTGAGTGGCGGTGGTGTCCTTGTCCAGGTCTGCGTCGCTGATGATTGTGCGGACGAACTCGATGCGCGCCTTCTCTGGTGGTTCGGGCCACACCATGCGAACTTGCTCCTTGGGCGGCGGTGCGCTCGCGCAGCCGCCCAGAACCGATAACACCGCGGCTGCCGCAACGGCAGCGATCGCCAACGCAATTCTGAAATCTACTGGCCGGTTCATACGTCGCATACTCATATCAAGCCCCGTCAACACCCATTCGCCACAATTCTCCGCCTACTGGGTTCCAGTCGATAGATCTAGCAGAACAAAGCTTTGACATTAGTCAAGATAGATTCAGTCAGAGCGCTTCGACTCACAAATGCGCGCAATCTTGTCAATGTGCTTTCACGTTTCTTCCAATTGGGTTCCAACGTTCTTCCAAATGTTTGCCAATTCAGTGGCGAATGGGGCGACGAATTTGATTGCCGTCAACTCCGCCGTGATTCGCTGCACACGGCTCAGGATTGAAGCCAACCTTCGTTTAGCATTTGCGTTGTTGTAGTTGGGCAGTCAGTTGGCGCCAAGGAAGCATGTGCAAGGCTGCTCGGAAGTCTTAGTGGTTTCTTTTTTTTCGGAGAGTCGTAAATGAAATTACTTTTTACGTTGTCCGTTGCCTGCGGGCTGATGGCAGCCTCGCTTGCCAACGCAGGCGTGGACGCTGCTGCGGCACATGAGCTGGCAACGAAGAGCGGGTGCCTCAAGTGCCACGCCGTCGACAAGAAGAAGGACGGCCCGGCGTTAAACGAGGTGGCGAAGAAATACAAGGGGCAGGCCGATGCGGAAGCCAAGCTGATCAAGCACATCACCACGGGCCCTATGGTCGAAATTGACGGTCAGAAGGAGGAGCACAAGATCGTCAAAAGCAAAGATCCCGCAGAGATCAAGAATCTCGTAAACTGGATTCTTGAGCTACCCCAGTAGCAGATGGATCGACGAACAGATAGCCCCGTCACCGGTGCGTCCTGCTGCACAGTTGGGCTGCCGTGCGGGACCTGTGGGGAAGTTGATCAGTTGCGGCACGCATCTGGCAGTTTGAGCGCTGCCAGGCGCGCGTGCACGCCCTTGTTACCCCTGTCCGATTGATTGACAGATTCTTGACTCCGTAGCGGCCGTCGCCCCCATGAAGATCTCGCTCGAATGAAGCAGTCGTCATGAACAACCGGGTAGGAATCGGCCACGGCGTTATCCACTGGTTCAAGTTCGCCAGTCCCTACAGCTTCTACCCGGTGGCTGGCCGGGGCGATAATAGCTGCCATTGCCCGCGCCGAATAATCGAGCTGCCCACGAACGGACAAATTGATCCATTCTGGTGGCCGCCGCGCGAATCGACAAATAGGCAGTGATTTGGAGTCCATTTCGCGTG
>JANYAN010000227.1 GCA_025361305.1 Burkholderiales bacterium | reverse complement strand
CGATCGGCGATCCACTGGTATTGCCAGGGCGTCAGCGGCACCCGTCCGCGGGTTTCGTCGAGAACGACGAAATCATTGCCTGCCCCCTGCATCTTGGTGAAGCGGATTCGCATGCACGGATTATCCGCGCTGGCGACGCGGCGGCGGGTCCGCGGGATCGCCCTTAGTCCGCCTTGATGTTGTTCTCCTTGATCACCACGGCCCAGGTGTCGATCTGCCGGTCGATGAAGGCATGCGCCGCATCGGGTGTTCCGCCAATGATCGTGATGCCCTGCCCGGCCAGCCGGGACGCCACATCGGGCAACTTCAGCACCTTGTTCAGTTCCTCGTTCATCCGGCGCACCACCTCGGGCGGCGTCTTGGCGGGCGCCAGCACGGCCCACCACGCGGGTGCATCGAAGCCGGGGAAGCCGCTTTCTGCCAATGTGGGCACATCGGGCAATTCTGCCGACCGTTTGCTGGTAGTCACCACCAGCGGTCGCAGCCGCTTGCTGTCGATATGGGGCTTGGTAACGAAGATCGATCCGATCGACAACTGAACGTGCCCGGCGACGGCATCTGTCATGAGCGGCCCGCCGCCCTTGTAGGGGACGTGGGTCCAGTCCGGCCCGCCATTGCGGGTCAGTAGGGCCATCGCCAGGTGACCCAGACTGCCTGACCCGATGGAGCCGTAGTTGACATTCTTTTTAGCCTTCGCCGCGGCGACCACGTCGGCGAAGGTCTTGTAATCGGAGCCAGCATAGGTGGCAAGCACCATTGCCGATGTGCCAACCAGCACCACAGGCGCAAGGTCCTTGCGCGTATCGAACGGCAAGCCGGGAATCAGGCTCGGATTGACGCCGTGCGTATCGAAAACAACCGCGAAGGTGTAACCATCGGGCTGGGCGGCAGCGACGGCAGCGGTACCGATTGAGCCGGATGCACCGCCCTTGTTCTCCACGATCACTGTCTGCCCAAGCTGCTGCGCCAGCGGCACGGCCAGAATCCGTGCCACCTGGTCGACCGAGCCCCCGGGCGGGAAAACTGCGACCAACCTGATCGGCTGTCGCGATGGCCAGGCTTGCGCCACTGCCTGCACAGGCATCGCCACCAGCGCCAGAAATCCGGCACAGGTTGCTGCCGCGCCCAGCAAATGCTTGATTCTCATGTTTGGTTCGCCTCGAAATGCGCCAGTATCCGACCGCACCGGCGAGCGGTTGCTGTGGCTTGTACCAAGGGGGTTTTCCCCGAGCCGCAATGGCCGCTGTGACTGTTGCCGATAATGTGTCCATGGTCCGCCCTTCCCAATTGCTTTATCCGCAGCGTGAGCCCGCTTTGCCACGCCCCGCCGCCACGGTCCTGTTGCTGCGCGACGGCCCGGAAGGCCTCGAATTGCTGATGACGCGACGCTCGGCAACAGCCAGCTTCGCCCCTGGGGCCTACGTGTTTCCGGGCGGTGCAATCGACGCGGCCGACGCCCAGATTCACGCGCTGGCACGCCGGCGTCCCACGCAGGGCGATCTGCACCTGACGCAGGCCATCGCCGCGATCCGCGAAAGCTTCGAAGAACTGGGCGTCCTGCTGGCCAGGCATGGCGATGGCCGCCCTGTCTCGGCGCAGGACATCACGTCGCTGGACCGGCACCAGCCGTTTGCACAGCAATGCCGCGAGCGCGGGCTGCATCTGTGCGCCGACCAGGTTTTTGTGCTGGCCCACTGGATCACTGACCGCGACCTGCCGCGTCGATTCGACGTTCCGTTTCTTGTGGCGCGCATGCCCGATGGCCAGGTCCCGGTGGCCGATGAATCAGAGCAGTTCGAGCCGGTGTGGGTGCGGCCCGCCGATGCGCTGGAGCGGCACAAGGCGGGCACCTTCTTCATGATCTTCCCGACGATCCGCACGCTCGAGCGGCTGGAGAGGTTTGCCAATGTCGACGACGTCCTTGCCGCGTGTGCCGGCGAAAGGCCGTTGTGGACCAGTTGCCCGCGCGCCGGCCTGCAGAGCGGCGCCGAAGTCCGTTACATGGAGCATGAAATGCCCTATGGCGAACTGGCGCTGACCTCGCCTGATGGCCAGATCGTGCATCACCTCGACTGGCGCAACGACCAGCCGGTGCCGCTGCTGAAAAACCTGCAGCGCCTGACGGCTTCGAACGCCGGCGTCATGACCGGCCCGGGAACCAACAGCTATATCGTGGGAGACCCGGACACCGGCTATGCGGTGATCGACCCGGGGCCGGATGACACGCAGCACCTGGAGCGGCTCTGGCGAGCGACGGGCGGCGACATCCGGATGATCGTCTGCACACACTCGCACCCGGACCATTCGCCGGGGGCGCGTCCGCTGCAGGCCCTGTGCGAAACCAGGCCCCCAGTCCTGGGCCTGCCATCGGCGCCAACCGCCCGCCCAGCCAGCGACTTCCAGCCCGACCAGTCGCTGGACGACGGGCAGACCCTGGTACTTTCAGGCGCCGGCGCCACGCACAGCCTGCGTGTGATCCACACGCCCGGCCACGCGGCCAACCACCTGTGCCTGGTGTTGCTCGAGGACGGGCTGCTGCTCTCGGGCGACCACATCCTCAACGGCAGCACCACCGTGGTCGATCCACCTGACGGTGACATGACAGCCTACCTCGATTCGCTGGACACGCTGGGCGCAGCCTGCACTGGGCACGGCATCGAATTCATCCTTCCGGCGCACGGCCATGTCCTGGGATTTGCATCACAGGCGATTGGGCATCTCAAGGCGCACCGTCTCAAGCGCGAGGCCAAGGTCATGGCGGCCATGCAGGTAAGGCCGCAGGGCACGATGGACGACTGGGTTGAACTGGCCTATGACGACGTGCCGCCCCGCATGTGGCCGGTGGCCAGGCGCTCGCTGTTGGCCCATGTTCAGCGCATCGAGGCGCTCGGCCTTTCGCCATGAATGCTGACACCGCGGCGGAATCGGTGCGGCTGGCCAAGCGTGTGGCGGCGATGGTGCCGTGCTCGCGTCGTGAGGCGGAGCAGTACATCGAGGGCGGCTGGGTCAGGGTCGATGGACTCGTGATCGAAGAGCCGCAGTTTCGCGTCGCCGACCAAAGGGTTGAGCTAGATCCAGGTGCCAGCGCGTCGGCACTCGCCCCCGTCACCCTGTTGCTGCATAAGCCTGCCGGGCGGACCTACGACGAGGCACAGGGCCTGCTTGGTGCTGCCAGCCGGGCGCCGCAGGATGCTGTCGACATTCGCACGGTGAAGAAACATTTTGTCCAGCTGACGGCCTTGATGCCCATGCTGGACGAAGCCAGTGGCCTGGCTGTGTACAGCCAGGATCACCGCGTTATCCGCAAGCTGACCGAGGATGCGCGGGTGCTCGAACAGGAGTTGGTGGCTGAGGTCTCAGGCCAGATCGCACCCGATGGCCTGGCGCGGCTATGCCACGGACTGGTCTTCAACGGCAAGCCACTGCCACCGGCCAGGGTGAGCTGGCAGAACGAGAATCGCCTGCGATTTGCCGTCAAGGGCATTGCACCCGGCCAGATCGGCTGGATGTGCGAGCAGGTCGGCCTGCAGTTGCGCGGTCTCAAGCGCATCCGCCTGGGCCGCGTCCCCATGGCCGGGCTGGCATCAGGCCAGTGGCGCTATCTACATCCGCACGAGCGTTTCTAGCAACGGGCCGCCGGCGGTTGAATAAAGTGTGAAGC
Organism: Burkholderiales bacterium; assembly: GCA_025361305.1. Lineage (GTDB taxonomy): Bacteria > Pseudomonadota > Gammaproteobacteria > Burkholderiales > Burkholderiaceae_C > Ramlibacter. The sequence goes on along the minus strand of JANYAN010000227.1, from coordinate 6,705 downwards.
CCGCCGATAAGCCGGATTCTGTGCATTGAGGTCGCCCCCAATGTGACCGCCATTCATCTGGGCCGGCGGTCACCCACCGGCTCGGTGCTACCTACCCGTGAACATCCAGCGGGCCGCTGGATCGAGTCGCAGCGCTAGCCGCGGTGCCCGGTGTTCACCTATTTGGTATTGCTGCGCGTAGAGATTGCCCGTTTCACCCGCAACGGTTGCCCGCTGCGACTCGTCTCTGTTGCTCTGATCCTCACCTCGCGGTGGACAGGTGTTACCTGCTACGCTGCCCTGTGCAGTCCGGACATTCCTCCAGTGCGCCCTTTCGGGCCCTGCACCAGCGGCGGTCTGGCGCGCTTCACGCCAGCATTATCGCCCCCTGGGACCTGGCACAGGCCGATCGCATCCGAAGACTGAGCCAGAATGCGGTTTTGACTTTGCCCGGGAGCCACACCATGAGAGCCGCCAACATTCTCGAAACCATCGGCCATACGCCGCACATTCGCATCAACCGGCTGTTCGGCACAAGCCATCAGGTGTGGATCAAGTCCGAGCGCAGCAACCCGGGCGGTTCGATCAAGGACCGGATCGCGCTGGCCATGGTCGACGACGCCGAACGCTCGGGCGCGCTCAAGCCCGGCGGCACGATCATCGAGCCCACGTCAGGCAACACCGGCATCGGCCTGGCCATGGTGGCTGCCGTCAAGGGCTACAAGATCATCTTGGTCATGCCCGACAGCATGTCCATCGAGCGGCGCCGGCTGATGCTTGCGTACGGCGCGGCCTTCGACCTGACGCCACGCGAGAAGGGCATGAAGGGGTCGATCGCCCGCGCCGAGGAACTGCTGGCCGCCACCCCGGGCGGATGGATTCCCCAGCAGTTCGAAAATCCGTCGAACGTCGATGTACACATGCGCACCACGGCCCAGGAGATCCTGGCCGATTTCCCGGATGGCCTGGACGCGCTCATCACCGGTGTGGGCACGGGTGGCCACATCAGCGGTTGCGCCCGGGTGCTCAAGGCCGCCTGGCCGCGGCTGAAGGTGTACGCGGTCGAGCCGACGGCGTCGCCCGTGATTTCCGGCGGCCAGCACACGCCTCACCCGATCCAGGGCATCGGCGCGGGCTTCATACCGAAGAACCTGGACACTGCGCTGCTGGACGGCGTCATCCAGGTCGATGCAGAACCCGCGCGCGAGATGGCCCGGCGCGCCGCGCGCGAGGAAGGCATGCTGGTGGGAATTTCGTCTGGCGCCACGCTGGCGGCCATTGCGCAGAAGCTGCCCGAGCTGGCTGCGGGCGCGACGGTGCTCGGGTTCAATTACGACACGGGCGAGCGCTACCTGTCTGTAGAGGGCTTTCTGCCCGCGCAATGATCCGGCTGTCCGAAGTCAAGCTCACGCTGGCGCAGGCGGAACGGCCCGCGCCAGTCCTTCTGGCGGCCGCTGCGCGGATCCTGGGGTTGCCGGCGCAGGACATTGCGCATGTCGAAGTCTTCAAGCGCAGCTTCGACGCGCGCAAAGCCGTGCTCAGTGCCGTGTACATCGTCGATGTCACGCTGGCACAGCCGGCCGCGCAAGCGGCCCTGCTTGAGAGGCTCACCAGCAATCCCCATGTCGACCCCACCCCCGACATGGTCTGGCACCCACCGGTGCACGCGCCGGCCGGCCTGGCCCTGCGACCCGTGGTCGTCGGCTTCGGGCCTTGTGGGATTTTCGCCGCGCTAGTGCTGGCTCAGATGGGCTTCAAGCCGCTGGTGCTCGAGCGCGGCAAGCCGGTACGCCAACGCACCCGGGACACATGGGGGCTGTGGCGCAAGAACATCCTGAACCCCGAGAGCAACGTGCAATTCGGGGAAGGTGGTGCCGGCACATTTTCCGATGGCAAGCTGTACAGCCAGATCAAGGACCCGCGTCACCTCGGGCGCAAGGTGATGACCGAATTCGTCAAGGCGGGAGCGCCAGCGGAGATCCTTTTCGCGGCCCATCCCCATATCGGCACCTTCAAGCTCGTGAAGGTCGTGGAAAACATGCGAGAGCAGATCATCGCGCTGGGCGGCGAGATCCGCTTCGAGCATCGCGTGACCGACCTGCTGATCGAGCAGGGCCAGCTGCGGGGCCTCACCGTGCTGAATCAGGCCACCGGTCAAAGCCAGGAAATCCGCGCGGATCACCTCGTACTGGCACTGGGCCACAGCGCACGCGACACCTTCGCCATGCTTCAAGATCGAGGTGTCCACCTGGAGGCCAAGCCGTTCTCGATCGGCCTGCGCATCGAGCATCCCCAGGGCCTGATCGACCGCGCGCGGTGGGGCCGCCATGCGGGCCACCCGCTGCTGGGTGCGGCAGACTACAAGCTGGTGCATCACGCGAGCAATGGCCGCTCGGTCTACAGCTTCTGCATGTGCCCCGGCGGCACTGTGGTGGCAGCGACGTCGGAAGTGGGCCGGGTCGTGACCAATGGCATGAGCCAGTACTCGCGCAACGAACGAAACGCCAACGCCGGCATGGTAGTGGGAATCGACCCGCAAGACTTCCCTGGCGACCCACTGGCAGGCGTGGCGTTGCAGCGTCGGCTCGAGTCGACCGCGTTTGTGCTGGGTGGCGGCAACTACCAGGCGCCGGCCCAGCTGGTAGGCGACTTCATCGCCGGCCGGCCATCGACACAACTCGGCGACGTCGAACCGTCCTACCAACCCGGGGTGCGATTGGGAGACCTGCACGGCGCCCTGCCCGACTACGCTGTCGCGGCGCTTCGGGAGGCGTTGCCCGCCTTCGCCTTGAAGATCAAGGGCTTCGACATGCCGGGCGCGGTGTTGACCGGTGTGGAAACACGCACGTCGTCACCGCTGAGGATCACGCGCGGGCAAGACTTTCAGAGCCTCAACGTGCGAGGTCTGTACCCGGCCGGTGAGGGCGCCAGCTACGCCGGTGGGATCCTTTCCGCCGGCGTCGACGGCATCAAGGTGGGCGAAGCGATTGCGCGCTGCCTTGCTGGTGCCACCTGAGCCGTGCGGCCTTCAACGGGCCCAGTGGCCGCCCTGCTGGTGCCAGCCACCCGGCCCCTGATGCCACTGGCGCGGCACCCAGCGGTAGCCGGTCCGGGGCGGCACCCAGCGGCCGCCCGTCCAGACGTGCCGCCCGCCGTACCAGCTCCAGTATCCGCCGATCCAGATGTAGCCTGGCGCCGGCGCCACGACGATCTGTTCAGCGAACAGCGGCGGCGGCGCCGTGGGCGCCACCACCACCGGACCCGGGACATCCGCATAGACAGGGCCGCCCGGCGGCGGCAGCGGCGCTATCACGCAGCCCCCGAGCGCGCACGCGGCCAGCGCCGCAATGGCGACCAAGCCGACGCGCAATCTGAATGCGCCACCGCTTGATGGCAGACGCCAGGAAACCGGGCGTGAAGACATGAGAACTTCCATGGCACTCTCCAGGCTGGAACAGCCGATGCCACTCCAACGGCAATGCTCCGCCCAGGTTGACCCGTCCCTTGTTACCCGCAGGTAAAGATTTCTAATCAGTTGGGGCAGGGCTGAAGATCTGTCCCGCAAAGTCTCAACCCTGCGCCGCCTGCAGAGCGGCAATCCGCTCCTCGATTGGCGGGTGCGTGGAGAAAAGCTGACCCACGCCCGAAGTGATGCCAAGGGCCTGGATGCTCTTGGGCAGCTCGCCCGGCACCATGCCACCCAGGCGCGCCAGGGCATTGATCATGGGCTGCTTGCGGCCCAGAAGATGGGCCGAACCGGCATCCGCCCGGAACTCGCGCTGCCGTGAGAACCAGGCCACGATGATCGCGGCGGCAAAGCCCAGCACGATGTCCAGCACGACGGTGGTTATCCAGTAGCCAATGCCGGGGCCGGAAGACCGGTCGTCGCCGCGACGCAGGAAACTGTCCACGGCATAGCCGATCACGCGCGACAGGAACACGACGAAAGTATTCATGACGCCCTGGATCAGCGTCATCGTGACCATATCGCCATTCGCGATGTGGGAAACCTCGTGGCCGATCACAGCCTCGACTTCTTCGCGGGTCATGCCTTGCAGCAGCCCGGTGGAAACAGCCACCAAGGCGCTGTTCTTGAAAGCGCCTGTCGCGAAAGCATTGGGTTCGCCCTCGAAAACGCCAACTTCAGGCATGCCGATGCCGGCCTGGTCGGCAAACTTGCGCACGGTCTCGACGATCCAGGCTTCGTCCGCATTGCGCGGCTGCCCGATCACCTGGACGCCCGCACTCCATTTGGCAACCGGCTTGGAAATCAGAAGGGAAATGATGGCGCCGCCAAATCCCATGACGGCGGCAAACCCGAGCAATGCACCCAGGTTCAGGCCATTGGCGGTGAGGTAGCGATTGACCCCCAGCAAGCTGGCGACGATGCCCAGCACGACCACCACAGCCAGGTTTGTGAGCACGAACAGGACGATGCGTTTCATGTTTCTCCGATCTCCAGGAGTGGGAATGAGGCTTCACTCCGCGCAACAGATGAGGACTGCTGCGCGCGATTCAAGCCGGTGAAGTCAGCAGGTGGCAGAAACACTCGCAGGTCATCATAGAAGGAAGGCCCACGCCTGACGCATGGACGTTGAGCGCCTCGTGCAGCGGCGCGCCGCGCGCCAGCCTTCGCGCGACCGGCGTGCCGACATCCCGCCAGGGCGCGAACCAGGGCTCACCCGCATCGAGCACGGCGAGCCGCTCGTGCCAGGGCGTCATCGTCACCGTGGCCGGGGGCCTAGATACTGAACCTTGCTCGGCCGGCCATCGGGCGTCAGGACGAACAGTTCGGGGTGCTTCCTGAACAGTTTGAGCGAACTGGCGCTACGACCCAGCAACTGTGCGGTGCGCAGCGCCTCGGCGGCATTGTTCAGTTCCATCCGATCGCCCTCGCCCAATTCCGGCAGAGCCTCGAGTATGCGCAGCACCTCCTCCGGCAGGGCTGGCGGCCTGACTGGCGGTGGCGCCGCTTTGGGCCTGCGTGGCGTGCGCACGGCCCGCTTGGGGGCGGGCTCCCGGCCCGCCTGATGCTGCAAGTCGCTGAACTCGTCGTACACGGTCGTGGTCTCTTCGCCGGTCTTGCCGCGCTGGCCAATGCCGCAGACGCGGCAACCCTTTTCGCGAAGGCGGATCACCAGCGGCGCGAAATCGGAATCGGACGACACCAGCACCACTACCTCCGGGCGTTCGGCGAGCACGAGATCAAGCGCATCCACCGCCAGCGCGATGTCGGTGCTGTTCTTGCCCGCCGAAATGTTGACCATGGGCCGCACGGAACATCGCTTGAACAACGCCTGCTGCTTCACCGCGGTTTCGGCATTGCAATAGGCACGCCGCACGTGGATGGCACCGTGCTTGGCCAGGGTGCGCTGCACAGCCTGCTCGATCACATCGGCGGAGACGTTGTCTGCATCGATCAGCAGCATGATCTTGGGCGTTTCGCTCATGACAGGCTCCAGGACAGTAATTCTCCACCTCGCAATGGCTTGAGCAACGCATCGCCGTACGCAAAGGTTTCCGGCAATGTCCACGCCTCGCGCCGCAATGTCACGGTACCGCTGTTGCGCGGCAGGCCGTAAAAGTCCGCCCCGTGGAAGCTGGCAAAGCCTTCGAGCTTGTCCAGCGCATCGGCTTGGTCGAATGCCTCGGCATACAACTCCATCGCCGCAGGGGCCGTGTAGCAGCCGGCACAGCCGCAGGCGTGTTCCTTCAGGTGCGCGGCGTGGGGCGCGCTGTCGGTGCCCAGAAAGAATTTGGGGTTGCCCCCGGTCGCAGCTTCGACCAGCGCCACCCGATGCGCCTCGCGCTTGAGCACCGGCAGGCAGTAGTAGTGCGGACGAATGCCTCCAAGAAAGAGCGCGTTGCGGTTGTACAGGAGGTGGTGAGCTGTGATCGTTGCCGCAGTGAAGCGGTTCGCGGCACGGACATATTGCGCTGCCTCACGGGTCGTGATGTGCTCGACAACGATCTTGAGCTCAGGGAAGTCGCGACGCAGCGGGACCAGTTGGGTCTCGATGAAGACGGCTTCGCGATCGAACAGATCGATCTCGGGCGAAGTGACCTCCCCGTGCACCAGCAGCGGCAGTCCTTCCCGCTGCATCGCTTCCAGCGTCTTGCAGGTCTTGCGCAGGTCGGTCACACCGGCATCGCTGTTGGTGGTGGCGCCCGCGGGGTAGAGCTTGACGGCAACCACGCCGGCGTCCTTCGCCCTTCTGATTTCATCGGCAGGCAGATTGTCGGTGAGATACAGCGTCATCAGCGGCTGGAATGCCATCCCTTTGGGCACCGCGGCCTGGATGCGCTCCCGATAGGCAACGGCCTGCGCCGCCGTCGTCACGGGCGGCTTGAGGTTGGGCATGATGATCGCCCGGCCAAACTGGGCTGCCGTATGAGGCACCACGGCCTTGAGCGCTTCGCCGTCGCGCACATGCAGGTGCCAGTCGTCGGGGCGGGTGATCGTGATTTCTTGCTGGGTCATGAGGCACATTGTCCCAGAGTGCCTGCCTTTTTCGGGGTGCCGCGGAACCGGCTTGGCCGGGCCGCTGGCTGCGCCCCCCAGTGGGGGAGGCGGCGCAGCCGCTTCGGAGGGCGTCCTTCAGTGCGCCAGGATCTTGCTCAGGAAATCCTTGGTGCGCGGCTGCCGGTTCTCGGGATGGCCGAAGAACTCGTCCTTGGCGCAATCCTCCAGGATGCGGCCACCGACATCGATGAAGATCACCCGGC
>JANYAN010000214.1 GCA_025361305.1 Burkholderiales bacterium | reverse complement strand
GCGTTCTGCTCAGAGCTGCTGTGAACTCCATGTCTGCGAAAACGCAGCAGCCGCGCCACGTATTTCTGTTGGGATCGCCGCTCCAGCCCGCCCGTTTGGCGATTTCGCTCGGAAGCAATCCGATCTACCGAGCTCTCACTCGAGACTGCGGTCAGCTACTCGGATCGGTATCCAGAATGGCAGACGTCGGGCCGGTGTCAGCGCCGACAACGGGGATTGCCGGAATCCGCGGTATGTCCTGGAAGCCCAGTCCGTTCGGCGTTGAACTGAATGACGGAGTGGTATCACTCTCTGAAGTGAGCGCGGATTGGCTCACCGATCAGGTGCAAGTTTCATCAGTTCATACGCTCTTGCCGTCTAGCAAGCGCGTTGCTGAAATCATCTTGGAACGGCTTGAGCGAAAGGTGGCCTAGGTGTTCTATCCAGCCCGCGTGTCCACGCCGAATTGCTCAGGTGGACTCGAGGGCTTGGCCGGCCCCGACCCCCCTCCGCTTGGTCAACCCAGGTCCGGATTGCGCGCCACCCGCGTGCGCCCTTCACCCGCAGGCAGCCAGGGCTGGGCATGGTCGCACCAGATGTCCATTTGCGGCTGCAGTTGCGAGGTGTCGTCGAGCGTTCCGCCTTTCAGGAAGACGAGCGTCGGCGCGGCCTCCACTTCACTGAGGACCGGCGAGCCGCAGGTGCCGCAGAACTTGCGCTGCACCGCCATGCCGCTCTCGCCGGTGTCGCGGTAGGTCGTCAAGGGACCGCCCTCCAGCACCAGGCTGTCGCGCGGCAAGCCGAGCACGATCGAAAACGAGGTGCCGGTTGTCTTCTGGCAATGCTTGCAATGGCAGTTGGCGGTGAACAATGGCTCGGCCGATCCACGGTAGCGCACGCGCCCGCACAAGCAGCCGCCGACGATGTCAGTCATGGTGTTCCCCTCGGGTGGCGCCGCCCTATGCGGCCCAAGAAAGTTACCACCGACAGGTGGAAATGCAAGTTCGTACGCGACCCGACGGCTCGGAACGTGTCAATGAATCTCGGCATGGAGGCTGCGTTGCATCAGGCATGAAGCCGGGCGCGAAGCGCCCCACCGAGAAGCAGCCGCAAACTGCGTTGTTTAAAGATCTGCCGGTGCCTGAAGTGACGGTCATGCAAGCGGGACAGGTTCGCGGCGCACCCCGCGTGCATCACGCGCAGCGTGACCAGATAGAACTGCGGGCCAGTGATCCGGGTCGGTGCCGCCGCCGGGCCACGCCGTCGGCGGATCCAACTATTGGTGAACAACACTTAGGGATCCCCTGGCATCGCCAAGGACCGGCTTGACGATCCGCCACGACAGCCCTGCAAACTGACCTTGCATTGGCTCTCCATCGCGCGCAATCGAGCTTGGAATCAATTCAACCGCGCCGCATTGCGCGACCAGACTGCGCTGTATCCAGGGGCTGTTTTCGTAGCTGCCAGCCATCAACACGAGCGGATGCTCGGCAAGCTGCAGCGACAGTGCCCCGGCTTCTTTCGCCGGCCCGATCACGACCCGAATCGGGCCACCCAGCGCTGCCCGGGCAGCCACGGACAGCGAATCGACGCTTGTCACCTCGTCGCGCGAAGCATCGACTCTGCGAAGCTCCGAGACGCAAGTCACGGCCAGCAGCAGGCACTGGATCACCAGGAAGGTTTTCCTCATATGCGCGGTATCGACCTGCTTCCAGAGATGCTGTGGAAAGAACTCCATCAGCGCCGGCACCGCAAAGAGCAGGAATGGGGTGCCCCAGTGCGATTGCAGGTCAGAGCCGAACATCATGCTGACCAGAGGCATGAACAGCAGCGGCAAGACGCCCCAGCACCAGATCAAGGTGCTGGTTGCATCGCCGGGGCTCGCCTTGGCACCGTCCGCGCCGTATCGACCCCGCCTGCGATCGCGAAGCAGCTTGGCGATCACCAGGGCCAACATCACCCAGCCCGGGAGTGCGCGCTTGAAAAGTTGGTCGAGCACCCAGTGCAGCGAGTCGAACGATCGCTCGCCGAGGGACAATCGTGCGCCCAGCGACGAATCAATGGCGTAGTGGATCGGGCCGAAGTCATGTTCTTGCAACCAAAGGACATGCGGTACGAACACCAGCGAAGCCAGGAGCACGGCCAATGCGAGACCCAGTCGATGCAAGGGATCTCGCCAAGCCCGCTGCTGCAACCAAAACGCAATCAGCGACAGCCCGGTCACTGCGATCTGGTACTTGGCCAGTGCTCCCAGGCCTAGCACCAACCCCAGTCCGGCCCACCAGCCGAGTCGGCGTTGCTTGAATGCCTTCAAGCACAACCAGGCGCTCGCGACCACGAAGGGCATCAAGGCGACGTTGTGGTTGTAGATCTGCAGCCGCCCGTTGTAGTACGTGATGCACAGCACCGTCAGCAGCGCCACCGTGGCATAAGCCCGTCCCCGTGCCTGCAACAGCAAGTGCCAGAACATGGCCATCGACGCCATCACGACTGCAGCCCCCGTCGCGTAGCTGGTCCAGGCCGACAAGCCGAACAAGCGAGACGGCAGCCACAGCAACCAGGTCGCGACCGGCGGATGCTTGTAATACCCCCATTCGAGCGAGCGCACCCAGGTCAGCTGCTCGATGTTGTCACCTGGAACCGGTGTGGCGACACCCACCAGCATTGCCAGCCAGACCATCGCGAACACCGACAACGCCAGCGTGATGTCGAAGCGATGCCGCCAGGGCCATAAGCGCATGCCCAGAACGTCCGAGGCCGAGCTGCCGATGCCGGTTTGCGGCACCATGGGCGGCATCACCCGGCTCTGACCAAGGCCGTGGACAGCAACCGCCAGTGCGCAATGATCTGCGTCGATTTCTGGAACGACCGACGCACGCCTGGTGGGAGAAGGATGCACACCACGAGGATCGGCGACAGCGACTTAACGCCGGCTTAACTGCAATCGTCTTGCGGACGGTCGCGGGCGTTGCCGTCATGTGTCCTGCGCTCGGGGATCAGGGTTCGATCTTTCATGAGATCTCGAGTCGGGCCCGGTCGGTTTCGCGGTCGGCATGGGCCAGACAGGGGCCAGTCCCCGAACTCGTTAAGTCTCGATTAAGTGACGCGCCGCGAGACTGCAGTGCATGCACAAACGTTGGCGGAAGTCCGCATGAGACGACTCCTGGCACCCAGGGCCATCGTGGCCAGCGGGCCGGCTGGCGTCGGCGGCGAAGATCGTCCGGCCGCGAGCCCGCACGCCAGCGCGAACGATGCTGCCGCACTCTCGGATCGTCGAGGCGTGCCGAAGCTTTCTTGCGTCGTTCCCTGCCGCAACGAAGCAGAAAACCTGGCACGCCTGCTGCCCGCGCTGAGTGACACACTGAGCCAGTGCACGCGCGCTTGGGAGGTGATCCTGGTCGACGACGGCAGCACCGACACGACCCCACTGCTGCTGTCGGGCTGGTCCCGGCTGCCAGGGTTTCGCGTCTTGCAACTGTCCCGCAACTTCGGCAAGGAAGCCGCACTGACGGCCGGATTGCAAGCCGCGGCGGGCGACGTCGTGGTGATGATGGACGCCGACCTGCAGCACTCGCCCGCGCTGATCCCGATCTTCATCGAGCATTGGCGATCCGGTGCCGACGTGGTTTACGCGGTGCGCGAGAGCCGACACGACGAGAGCGTGTTCAAGAGGTTCGGCGCGCGCTGCTTCTACGCGCTGGTGAACGCTGCTGACCGCTTCGAGGTGCCGGCAGGCGCCGGCGACTTCAGGCTCATGGACCGCAACGTCGTCGACGCGCTGTTGAGCCTGCCAGAGCGCAACCGTTTCATGAAGGGGCTGTATGCCTGGGTCGGATTCAAGGCCGTGCCGGTACCGTACGTGCCCGAGGCGCGCACGCACGGTTGCAGCCACTTCAGCCCATTGCGTCTGGCCCGCCTGTCGCTCGACGGCCTCACCGCCTTTACCACCTGGCCCTTGCGGGCGGTGAGCGCCGTGGGCTTCGTGCTGTCGATGCTGGCGTTCCTCTACGGTGCCTACTTGACCTTGACTTACCTTCTCTTCGGAAACGATGTCAGCGGCTGGACGACGATTGCCGTCAGCCTGATGCTGTTCGCCGGCATTCAGCTGATCTCCCTGGGCATCGTGGGCGAGTACGTTGGCCGGATCTTCGAGGAAGTCAAGGCACGGCCTTTGTTCGTGATCAAGCGCGAGACGGGACAAGGCCTGAAGGCGACGCGGTCGTGACGATGCCGGCCCGTCCATCCTCGCACCGGACCGTCGTCATCGCCACCTTGATGCTCGCGTGGCTGGCAGCCACGGCCTGGGCGCGACCGCTGATGCTGCCCGACGAAGGGCGCTACGTCGGCGTGGCGTGGGAGATGGTCCGCTCCGGCGACTGGCTGACGCCCACGCTCAATGGCCTGCCCTTCTTTCACAAACCGCCGCTGTTCTACTGGATCACGGCGGGCGCGATGTCGCTGTTCGGCCTGAACGAGTGGGCCGCCCGCGCTGCGCCGATCCTGGGCGCCTGGCTCGGCGCGTTTTCGCTGTACGTCTTCGCGCGCCGATGGAGGGGGGGCCAGGTGGCCCGCCTGACCGTGCTGGCGCTGCTGGTGCAGCCGCTCTTCTACATCGGTGGTCAGTTCGCCAATCTGGACATGCTGGTTGCGGGGTGCATCAGCGCGACCATCGTGCTGCTCGCTCATGCCGCGCTGAGCGTCGAGCGCGGGTTGCCGTTCCGCCGGGCACTGGCATCGGCCTATGTCATGGCCGCGCTCGGCGTGCTCGCCAAGGGTTTGATCGGCGCCGTCATCCCCGCCCTCGTGGTGGGTGCATGGCTGCTGGTGATGCGCCGTTGGCGGGTGCTGCGGTCGCTGCTGTGGTGGCCTGGCGTGGTGATCTTCCTGGTGTTG
>JANYAN010000213.1 GCA_025361305.1 Burkholderiales bacterium | reverse complement strand
GATGGGGGTATATATCGGGCAAAGCACCAAGATCTACGACCGGGCGACGGGCACAGTCAGTTATGGCCGCATCCCCTCAGGATCGGTCGTGGTATCGGGCAATCTGCCCAGCGCCGACGGCAAGTACAGCCTGTATTGCGCGGTGATCGTCAAAAGCGTCGATGCACAGACTCGCGCCAAGACCAGCCTGAACGATCTGCTGCGCGACTGAGAACTTAAACCAAGGGGCCCCACATGAGCACAATGGAACGAATCCTGCGATTGATGGCCGAGAAGAAGGCCTCGGACGTTTACCTGTCTGCCCATGCGCCGGCCATGATCAAGATCAACGGCCAATGCCTGCCGATCAACAACCAGTTGCTGCCGGCGGACGCGCCCAAGGCCCTGCTGGCCGAGGTCCTGCCGGCCCCGCGGATCGAGGAACTCGAAGAATCCGGCGAGCTGAACATGGCGCAGGCACTGGAAGGCGTGGGCAACTTCCGCTTCAGCGCGATGCGCCAGCGCGGCAACTACGCGGCGGTAATCCGCTACATCACGTCGGATATCCCTCCGTTGACGACGCTGTCGGTGCCACTGATCCTGGGCGACCTGATCATGGAAAAGCGCGGCCTGTTGCTGATGGTCGGCTCCACGGGCGCGGGCAAGAGCACGACGCTGGCCTCGATGATGGATTACCGCAATGAAAAAGTTTCGGGCCACATCCTGACCATCGAGGATCCAGTCGAGTTCCTGTTCAAGAACAAGAAGTCGATCGTCAATCAGCGCGAGGTAGGCAGCGACACGCAGTCGCTGCAGACAGCCCTCAAGAATGCCCTGCGCCAGGCGCCAGATGTGATCTTGATCGGTGAAATCCGCGATCGTGAAACCATGTCCGCAGCCATCGCGTATGCCCAGTCGGGCCACCTCTGCCTTGCCACCATGCACGCCAATAACAGCTATCAGGCCCTCAACCGCGTGCTGTCGTTCTACCCGGTCGAAGTGCGTCCGACGATGCTGGGTGACCTGGGCGCAGCCCTGAAGGCCGTTGTATCCCAGCGGCTGCTGCGCACCGTGCACGGCGCCCGCACGCCGGCCGTCGAAGTGATGCTCAATACCAAGCTGATCTCCGAGCTCATCGAGAAGGGCGACTTCTCGGGCATCAAGGAGGCGATGGAAAAGTCGATGGCCGAAGGCTCGCAGACCTTTGAAGAAGACATCGCGCGCCTGATCGTCGAAGGGACGGTGGACAAGAAGGAAGGCATGGCCTACGCCGACTCGCCCACCAACCTGCAGTGGCGCCTGCAGAACGATTTTGCCGGCAAGGATATCCACCACGCCGAAGAAGGCGCCAGCGATGAAGACCTGGCCGACGAGCCGTCCTTTACCGAAATCACGCTGGACGTGAAGCATTGAAGCCGCGCCCGACGCGCGGCGACTGACCCCATGTCCCGTACCCTGCACCTTGTCGAACAGCTGATTTCACGCCCCTCGGTCACGCCCGACGACTCGGGGTGCCAGCAGATCATCGGCCAGCGACTGCAACCCATAGGTTTCGCCTGCGAGACCGTGGAGCGCGGCCCCGCCGGCTTTCGGGTCACCAACATGTGGGCCAAGCGCACCGGATCGGCGACAGGGACCGCTGCAAGAACGCTGGTTTTCGCCGGCCATACCGATGTGGTCCCCACCGGGCCGCTTGAAGCCTGGAGCAGCGACCCGTTCGTTTCCACGCATCGCGCAGGCATGTTGTACGGCCGCGGTGCAGCCGACATGAAGACCTCCGTGGCGGCTTTCGTGGTGGCGGTCGAGGAATTCCTGGCCGCCCATCCGCAACCACGCCTGTCGATCGCGCTGCTGTTGACCAGCGATGAGGAAGGGCCCGCCGTCGATGGCACGGTGGCCGTATGCGACCAGCTCGAAGCGCGCGGCGAACGGCTCGATTACTGCATCGTTGGCGAGCCCACGTCGGTGCAGCGCCTGGGCGACATGATCAAGAATGGCCGACGCGGCAGCCTGAGCGGCAAGCTTACCGTCAAGGGCGTGCAGGGCCACATCGCCTATCCGCAGCTGGCTCGCAATCCGATCCACCAGGCGTTGCCGGCACTGGCCGAGCTGGCAGCGCTGGAATGGGATCGCGGCAATGCGTTCTTCCCTCCAACAAGCTGGCAAGCCAGCAACGTCCATGGCGGCACCGGTGCCGGGAACGTGATCCCTGGCACTGTGGTCGTGGACTTCAATTTCCGATTCTCCAGCGAGTCGACGCCGCAAACCCTTCAAAAGGCGACCCATGCCGTGCTCGACAGGCATGGGCTCGAATACGAATTGCAGTGGGTGGTCGGTGGCCTGCCCTTCCTGACCACCCCGGGCAGCCTGGTCGGGGCCGTGCAGGCGGCGATCAAGGCTGAAACCGGCCTGGTGCCGGAGTTGTCGACCACAGGGGGCACCAGCGACGGCCGCTTCATCTCGCGCATTTGCCCACAGGTGATTGAGTTCGGCCCCATCAACGCCAGCATCCACAAGATCGACGAGCATGCGGCCGTGGCCGATATCGAGCCGCTCAAGAACATCTACCGGCGCACGCTCGAGCTTCTCGACGCCAGCCTCCAATGACAGTGATCGAGTTGATCGAGGCAGGCGCAAAGCGGCTTGCCGATGCAGGCGTTGCGTTTGGCCATGGCACGACCAATGCGTTCGACGAATCAGCCTGGCTGGTTCTGTGGAAGCTGGGCCTGCCGCTGGACGATCTGGCTGCGGCTGAAAGCCAGTGGGTCGGCGCGCCAGAGGGCGCCGCCGTGCTGGCCCTGATCGAGGAAAGAATTCATTCACGCCGGCCCGCCGCCTACCTCACCCGAGAAGCCTGGCTGCAGGGCCTGCCCTTCTACGTCGATGAAAGAGCCATTGTCCCGCGCAGCTTCATCGCCGAGCTGCTCGCCGACGGCAGCATCGAACCCTGGCTGACGACCCCGGATGGGCGCGACGGTCACGAAGGCGTGCTGCACGTGCTGGATCTGTGCACCGGCAACGGTAGCCTGGCCATCCTGGCCGCGCTGACCTGGCCGCAGGCAAGCGTCGTGGGCGCGGACCTTTCGCCCGATGCGCTGGACGTGGCGCGGATCAATGTCGAGAAACATGGCGTTTCCGACCGGGTGCGCCTGCTGCAGTCAGACGGACTGGCTGCAGTGGAGGGCAGCTTTGACCTCATCCTGTGCAACCCACCCTACGTCAATACCCGGGCCATGGCCGAACTACCCGCCGAATACCGAGCCGAACCTGCTCTTGCGCTGGCGGGCGGGGATGATGGCATGGACCTGATCCGCCGCCTGCTTGCTGACGCGCCGCGCTACATGAACCCGCAAGGCGCGCTGGTGCTGGAGATCGGCAATGAGCGCGACCATTTCGAGGCCGCGTTCGCGCGACTTGAGGTGGTCTGGCTCGACACCAGCGCTGGCGGCGACCAGGTGCTGCTGGTCACGCGCGAGGCGCTGGAGCACAAGGATCTACCATGAAGAATCTTCATCTGAGCACCCGCCTGCTGCATGCCGACCGCCAGGCGACGGTAGAGCACGGCGCCATCCACAAGCCGCTGCACATCGCAACGGCCTACTCATACGAGACGGCCGCCGAATTGACAGCCGTATTCCAGGGTAACCAGAGCGGCTACGTCTACGGCCGCCAGGGCAACCCTACAACCGCGGCGCTGGAAGCCAAGATCAGCCTGCTCGAAGGCGCCGTCGGCACGGTGAGCTTCGCAACCGGCATGGCGGCAATCTGCTCCATGATGCTGGCGCTACTGAAGAAGGGCGACCACGTGGTTGCCAGCCAGTTTCTGTTTGGCAATACGGCCAGCTGGATGCAGACCCTGTCGCAGATTGGCTGCGATGTGACGCTCGTCGACGCCACCGAAACGGCGCACGTCGCTGCCGCGCTGCGGCCGGCGACGCGCCTGGTCTTTGTCGAAACCATCGCCAATCCCCGCACCCAGGTGGCCGACCTCAATGGCATCGGCGCTCTGTGCGCACAGCGCGGCGTGCTGTATGTTGTGGACAGCACCATGACAACGCCCTGCCTGTTCCAGGCCAAGTCGGTGGGTGCCTCACTGGTGATCCATTCGCTGAGCAAGTCGATCTGCGGCCATGGCAATGCGCTGGGGGGCTCGGTGTCCGACACTGGACTGTTTGACTGGAGCGGATACCCCAACCTGCACGGCGCCTACTGCAAGGGCACGTCAACCGGTTGGGGCCTTCTGCAAATCCGCAAGAAGGGACTGCGCGACATCGGCGCAACCCTGAGCGCCGAACACGGACATCGCATCGCGGTGGGTGCCGAGACGCTGGCCCTGCGGATGGAGCGAGCCTGCGCCAACGCAATGCAACTGGCGCTATGGCTGGAGCAGCAGCCGCAGATCGCACGTGTCTATTACCCCGGCCTGCCCAGCCACCCGCAACACGAACGTTCGCGCAGCCTGTTCAGCGGTCACGGCGCCTTGCTGGCATTCGAGACCGCGGCGGGAATTGACCCATTTGTCTTGCTGGACAACCTGGCGCTGATCATCAAATCCAGCCACCTGGGCGACAACCGTACGCTGGCGATCCCGGTCGCCCACACCATTTTCTGGGAAATGGGGGCTGAGCAACGCGCCAGCATGGGAATTGCAGATTCGCTGATTCGGGTGTCTGTTGGGATCGAGGCCATCGACGATCTGCTGGGCGATTTTCGACAGGCCCTGGGAAAGCCAAGGACGCCGTGATCCAGCTTCGCAATGTGATCCTCCGCCGCAGCGCCAAGGTTCTGCTGGACAACGTCTCGGTCACGATCAATCCTGGCGAGAAAGTTGGCCTGGTCGGCCGCAACGGCGCGGGTAAGTCGACGCTGTTCGGCCTGATGAACGGCGAACTGCACGAGGACAGCGGCGACTTTTCGATGCCGGTGCAGTGGCGGCTGGCGCAAGTGGCCCAGGAGATGCCGGAGACCGACGCTTCCGCCACCGACTTCGTCCTGGGCGGCGACACGCGGCTGGCCGAATTGCGCGCGGTGCTGGCCCGGGCCGAGGTCGATGGCGACGGCATGCAGATCGCCCACGCCCACTCGGATCTGGGCGATGCAGGCGAACATGATGCCGTGCCACGGGCCCAGGCATTGATCCTCGGACTGGGCTTCCGCAGCGCCGAGCTGGACCGGCCGGTCGACAGTTTTTCGGGCGGCTGGCGCATGCGGTTGCAGTTGGCCCGGGCGCTGATGTGTCCGTCAGACCTGCTGCTGCTGGACGAGCCGACCAATCACCTGGACCTGGACGCACTCGTGTGGCTGGAGGCCTGGCTCAAGCGCTACGCCGGCACCATGGTGGTGATCAGCCACGACCGGGAATTTCTCGATGCTGTAACCGGTGTCACCCTGCACATCGAGAACCAGAAACTCACGCGCTATGGCGGCAACTACAGCGCGTTCGAGCTGCTGCGCGCACAGCAGCTTGAGCAACAGCAGGCGGCCTTCTCCAAGCAGAAGGAAAAGATCGCGCACCTGCAGAAATTCATCGACCGCTTCAAGGCCAAGGCCAGCAAGGCCAAGCAGGCCCAGAGCCGGGTCAAGGCGCTCGAGCGCATGGAGAAGATCGCACCCATGCTGGCCGATGCCGAGTTCACCTTCGAGTTCAAGGAGCCGGCCAACCTGCCCAACCCGATGCTGGCAATCAGCGACGGCGCTTTTGGGTATGTCGTGGACGACCAGCCTCTGATAATCGTAGGCGCTGTCAACCGCTCGGTCCTGGCCGGGCAACGCATCGGCATCCTGGGGGCCAACGGCCAGGGTAAATCCACGCTGGTCAAGACCATCGCCCGGGACATACCGGCGCTGAGCGGCACGATCACCGAGGGCAAAGGCCTGTCGATCGGCTATTTTGCGCAGCAGGAGCTGGACGTGCTGCACCCCTTCGACACGCCACTGGAACACATGACTCGGCTGGCGCGCGAGCTGGGCCCCGGCTCCGGCGAATCCGGGCGCGAGCAGGACCTGCGCAATTTCCTGGGCACCTTCAATTTCACCGGCGACATGGTCAAGCAGGCCGTTGGGACAATGAGCGGCGGCGAGAAGGCCCGGCTGGTGCTGGCGATGATCGTCTGGCAGCGCCCCAACCTGCTGCTGCTGGACGAACCCACCAACCACCTGGATCTGGCGACGCGGGAGGCGCTGTCGATGGCGCTCAACGAGTTCGAAGGCACCGTCATGCTGGTCAGCCACGACCGTGCGCTGCTGCGCGCAGTTTGCGACGAATTCTGGCTGGTCGGGCGCGGTGTCATTGCGCCGTTCGACGGCGATCTGGACGACTACCAACGCTACCTGCTGGACGAAGCCAGGCGCCTGCGCACGGAGGCCCAGACGGCAACCGGGGCGCAAGGGGTCGCAGCCGATCCGGTCGCGCCGCCGGCACCCTCAACGACACCCGCCGAGCAGCGACGCCAGGATGCCCAGCGCCGCCAGGGCCTGGCCAGCCGGCTCAAACCGCTGCGCCGCGACCTGGACCTTCTGGACCGACGAATGGCCGAGCTGGGCCGCACCAAGGCCACGCTCGAAGCCCGTCTTGCCCAGGCGCTGCCCGCGCCGGAAATTGCGCAGGCCGCGCGCACCCTCAAGGCCGCCAATGACGAGCTTGCCGCACTGGAAGAGCGCTGGCTGAGCCTGTCCAGCGAAATCGAAACCATGGAAGCGGCAGGATGAGGGCCCTTGAGACAGGGCCGGTCAGCCGCAGCTAAGGGAGGCCATGCCAACCACCATGCAGCTCGCCGCGGGCAACGCCATCCTGATGGACTGCGTTCGGCGCAGCCGAAAGCTGCTGAACCGGCGTGCCCTCGTGGCTGCAGCCGCCAGTACGGTACCGGTCCCCGGTCTCGATTGGGCCGTGGATGCGGCTTTGCTGTCGCGGCTGGTTCCCGCGATCAACCGCGAGTTCGGGCTGAGCCCCGCGCAGCTTGATCGTCTGCCTGTACGCAAGCGCGAACAAGTGCAAAAGGCCCTGGCCATGGTGGGCTCGGTGGTGGTGGGGAAGTTCATCACCCAGGACCTGGTGCTGCGGGCCGCGCAGCACGTGGGGATGCGCATCACGGCGCGCCGCGCCGCCAAGTACGTTCCGCTGGCCGGCCAGGCCGTCTCGGCGGTGATGGGATACGCCACCCTGCGCTACCTGGGCGAGGCGCACATCAGGCAGTGTGTGGAGGTCGTCAAGGCGGCCCACCTGGCGCTGCCCGCGCCAGCGCTGAAGTAGTCGGAAACGCTACTTCTTGACCGCCGCGGCCAGCGCGCCCTTGGAGCGCGCATCGGCAAGGCTCGACTTGACCCATTCGGCGTCGCGCGTTCCCGGCTCGAACAAGGGAGTCAACTTTTCCCACTGCGTCACGGCCAGCGCAAAGTCTCCCTTGCGGTAGGCAGCCGTGCCCGAAAGCATCAGGGCCATCGCATGGCGGGGGTTGAGCACCAGTGCCTTGTTGATCAGTTCCAGCGGCCGGCCATCCAGATTGTTGCCCGCGCGCGTTGCCAGCATGTCCGCATAGTCGGTCAGCATGTCCGGGTCGGCTTCGATGAACTTGCCCGCTTTGCCATAGGCCGCTTCCGCCTCGTTGAGTCGTCCCAGCACCTTGTAGGCACGGCCCAGCTTGGCCCAGCCAGCCGGGTCGTTCGGGTTGCCCTTGAGCCGTGTGGCCAGCCGGTCGACCATCTGCAAGACCATGGGATTGTTCGCAGCACCCTGCGCAGCAGCAGCCGGATCCATCGCCTGGGCCTTGCCGGCGCTCGCAACGGCCTTGCCAGCTGGTGGCGCCGTCATGCCGGCCTTGGCCCGTGCATCGGCAATGTCGGCCTGCAACTGCTCGGCGTCGGGCGACCCCGGCTCGACAACGGCCTGCAGGCGCTCCCAAAAGTCGACCGCGGCCACGAAGTTGCCCTGTCGATAGGCCGCCGTTCCTGCCAGCATGAGCCCCATCGGATGTGCCGGGTTCAGCGCGAGCGCCTTGCCGATCAGCTCCATCGGCTTGCCTTCGAGCTTGTCGCCCGCGCGCGCCGCGAGCAGGTCGGCATAGCTGGTCAGCAAGTCGGGGTCGGTGTCCATCATCGCGCCGACTCGCGCGTATGCCTCTTCGGCCTCCTGCAGGCGGCCCATCACCTTGTATGAGCGGCCCAGCATGGCCCAGCCCTTGGGATTGTCGGGATTGGCCTTCAGGCGAGCTGCCAGCCCGTCGACCATTTTGTTGATCTCGTCCTGGTCGGCCTTCTGCGCGCTGGCCGGATCGATGGCCTTGGGTGTGCCAAGCCACGCATACATGCCCGCAGACGCCAGTGGCACCATCAGTGCGATGGCCCAGGCGGTCCGCGATGCACTCCAGAAAAACGGCTGCTGGGGCGCCGGCGTGCCGTCCTGTTCATCGTCCAGCAGGCGCAACTGCAACTCGTCGCGCGCACCTTCGTACTCGGCCGTGCTCAGCTCCTTGTTGGCGTGTTCGCGCTCGAGCGCTTCGAGCTGGTCGCGGTAGATGGAGGCGTTGAGCCTTTGCGGCGAGACATCGGCCCGCGCCTTCGACCAGATCAGGGGGCGCACCAGCATGCCAATCACCAGCAGTGTCAACAGTGCGGCAATCGAAAGAAAGACAGTCATGAAGTCGAATCCGTGTCGTTGAGCAGTAAACGGGCCTTGTCCCTTTGCTGCGCATCCAGTGTTACTGCAACGGCCGTGGGCCGGCTGCGGCGGACGCGGCGTACGAGAATGGCCATTGCGCCAGCCAGCAGCACAAAGGGTCCGAACCAGAGCAGCCAGGTCAACGGCTTGACGGGTGGCCTGTAGCGGACGAAATCGCCATAGCGGCTGACCATGAACTCCATGATTTCCGCATCGCTCTTGCCCTGCCGGATGAGGCCCCGGATTTCCCGGCGAAGGTCTTCTGCCAGGTCGGCGCGCGAGCCGGCCAGCGATTCGTTCTGGCACACCAGGCAACGCATTTCCTCTGAGATGCCGATCAGGCGCTGCTCGATCACAGGGTCTTGCGCCAGCGGCAGAGCCTCGCCGGCTTGTGCGCGGGCCAACACGCCCAGCGCCAGGAAGATTGCAAGGCAGTATTTCATTTCTGCAACTCGCGGATCAGAGGAACGACCTTCGTGTCCAGGATGTCCTGGGTGACCGGCCCGATCACCTTGTAGCGAATGACGCCGGCCTTGTCGATCACGTAGGTTTCGGGGACACCATAGACCCCGTAATCGATGCCGATGCGGCCATCCGCGTCAGTCGCGGAGAGCGTATAGGGATCGCCGAATCGCGCCAGCCACTTGCGCCCGTCCACGGCCTGGTCCTTGTAGTCCAGGCCGATCAGGGGCGCCACCTTGGTCTTGGCAAATTCCATGAGGATGGGGTGCTCCGATCGGCAAGCCACACACCATGAGGCCCACACGTTGAACAGCCACACTTGTCCCAGCATGTCCTTGGGCGCAAAGGTGCTGGCCAGTGTCGGGTTCAGTTGCGGTGCGTGGAAAGTCGGTGCAGGCTTGTTGACCAGTGGCGACGGTATCTCGTGCGGGTCGCGGTTCAGGCCAATGGCCAGAAACACAACCAGCACGCCGAAGATCCCCAGAGGGACGATTCCTTGTTTCAGTTTCATGCTCGAGCCGCCATCGCCGGAACCACTGCCGCCGCTTTCCTGCGATAACGCTTGTCCAGCACCGTCATGGCTCCGCCCAGCGCCATGAAGAGGCAGCCAAACCAGATCCAGTCGACAAAAGGTTTGTAATAGACGCGCACGCTCCAGGCCGGCGTGGCGCTGTTGTCCAGCCGCTCACCCAGGGACACGTACACATCGCGGGTCAGCCCCGAATCGATCGCGGTCTCTGTCATCGGCATGCTGGAAGAGAAATACTTGCGCTTTTCAGGATGAAGTCCACGCAGGACCGCGCCGCCACGGGAAAGTTCGATATCGCCCACGTCGGCCAGGTAGTTGGGCCCTGGTACCTCATGGATTCCCGTCAGTCGGAACGTATAGCCACCCACATTGACCGTATCGCCTACGGCCATGCGCACGTCCTTCTCTTCTTCGTAGCCCTTGACGAGGGTAACGCCAACCACGAAGACGGCGATGCCGATATGCGCGACATTCATGCCCCAGAACGACCACGGCGTCGACTTCCAGTTGCCCGTGCCCCTGAACTGCCGCCACATCAGGGTCGCACAGGTAGCCGCGACCCAGACAGCCAGCGCCAGGCCCAACGCCACCAGTGGCGACCACGCACCCATCAGGAAAGGCAACAGGCCACCGGCAATCACGGACAAGATGGCCTCGAGCCGCATCTTGCGCAGGACCTCTGACAGCTTGTCGCTCTTCCAGCGGCTGCGCGGGCCGATCGCCATCATCAGCAACACGGGGACCATGAGGGGTGCGAAGACGGCGTTGAAGTACGGCGGCCCAACAGATAACTTTCCCAGGTTCAGCGCGTCCACGATCAACGGGTACAAAGTACCCAGCAGCACGGTGGCCGCAGCCGTCGTGAGCAGCACGTTATTGATCAGGAGGAAGGTTTCGCGGGACATCAGCGAAAAAGTGCCCTCGGACCGAACCCGGGACGCCCTTGCGGCAAACAACGTAAGAGATCCGCCGACCACCACCGTGAGAAACAGCAGAATGAAAATTCCGCGCCTTGGGTCAGCCGCAAACGCATGGACCGAGGTCAGCACGCCCGAGCGGACCAGAAATGTGCCCAGCAGGCTCAGTGAGAAGGCACAAATGGCCAGGATGATCGTCCAGTGACGGAACAGCCCCCGTTTTTCGGTCACTGCCAGCGAGTGGATCAGGGCCGTACCCACCAGCCAGGGCAGGAACGACGCGTTTTCAACCGGGTCCCAGAACCACCATCCGCCCCAGCCCAACTCGTAGTAGGCCCACCACGATCCCAAGGCTATACCCAGTGTCAGGAAGATCCAGGCCGCCACGGTCCACGGCCGCGACCAGCGGGCCCACGCGGCATCCAGCCGGTTAGACAGCAGCGCCGCTATGGCAAAAGCAAAGGGAACCGAGAAACCCACGTAGCCCATGTACAGCATGGGTGGGTGGAACACGAGGCCCGGGTCTTGCAACAGGGGGTTGAGGTCTTGCCCATCAGTGGCCTGGGGCACCAGCCGGCCGAAGGGATTCGACGTGATCAGCATGAAAAGCAGGAATCCCGTGGCCACCAGCCCCAGGACGCCAAGCACTCGCGCCACCATGGCGTCGGGCAGCTGGCGCGAGAAGCTCGCGACGGCCAGCATCCATGACGAGAGCATCAGCAGCCACAGCAGCAGCGAGCCCTCGTGGCCACCCCACACGGCGGCCAGGCGATACACCGTGGGCAGCTTGGAGTTGGAGTGCTCGGCCACATAGACCACCGAGAAGTCGTTCACGTAGAAGCTGTATGCCAGGCAAATGAACGCCGCGGCAACCGTGCACCAGAGTGTCAGCGCCGCCGGACGGGCCAGCGCGATCCAGGGGCGGTGATTGCGCTGCGCGCCTAGCGGCGCGATCACACCCAGAGTGAGCGAGATGAACAGCGCGAGGATCAGCAGGAAATGGCCAATTTCAGGAATCATGGACTTGTGCTCACTTCAGGGTCTTGGCTGTCTTGTGCGCCTGGTCCACGGCGTGCTGGGCCTCGGGCGGCATGTAGTTTTCGTCATGCTTGGCCAGGACCTCGGCGGCGATGAAGCGGCCGTCGTCGCCCAGCGTGCCCTGGGCGACAACGCCCTTGCCCTCCCGGAACAGGTCGGGAAGGATGCCGGTATACGACACCGGAACTTCCTTGACTGTGTCGGTGACGATGAAGTCCACGGTCAGGTTGTTCCTGTGGACCGTTCCGGTCTTGACCAACCCGCCGACGCGGAACGTCCTGGCCTTTGGCGCTTCTCCGGCCAGCACCTGGCTGGGCGTGAAGAAGAACACCAGGTTGCTCTGGAATGCATTGAGGATCAGGGCCGCGGCCACCGCGATGGTGGCCAGGCCGCCGACGATGATGGCTGCGCGTTTATGACGTGGTTTCATGATGGTGTTGCCTCACCCCGTAGTTCGTTTCGCAATGAATTGAGCGCGTTCAGGCGGCGCCGGTGGATCAGCCACATCTCGCACGCCAGGGCCACGGCTGTCACGCCGAAGCTGCCCCAGACATAGAACGCGTAGCCGCCCATTGCCAGGAAATCGGAAAAGCTATTCCACTGCATGTTTGACCCATTCCGTATGACTTTCCCGCTCGAGGATGATGCAGCGCACACGGGCCAGCGCCGCAGCGATGGCATACATCCAGAATGCCAGCCCCATGACCAGCATGCCCATCAGCATGGTTGAAGCCATCGACTGCGAGCGGGTCAATGAGACCGATGCCCCCTGGTGCAGCGTGTTCCACCACTTGACCGAAAAGTAGATGATCGGTACGTTGACCACGCCCACCAGCGCCAGGACGGCGCCGGCCTTGTCCGCGCGGCGCGGATCGTCGATGGCGGCCTGCAGCGCCAGGAAGCCAAGGTACAGGAAGAGCAGAATCAATTCGGACGTGAGGCGGGCGTCCCACACCCACCAGGCCCCCCACATGGGTTTGCCCCAAAGCGCCCCGGTCCAGAGCGACAGGAAGGCGAAGAGCGCGCCCGTAGGTGCCAGCGCCGAGGCCATCATGCCCGACAGGCGGGTGTTGAAGGCCAGGCCGAAACCGGCCCAGCCCGCCATCACCAGGTAGATGAACATCGACATCCACGAAGCCGGCACGTGCACGAAGATGATCCGGTAGCCCTCCCCCTGCTGCGCATCGGTGGGCGCCACGAAGAAGCCCAGCCACAGGCCGGCCGCTGTCAGCACTACCGCCAGCGCGGCAAACAACGGCCACATCCGCCCGGCCAGCGGGTAGAAATTTTGCGGCGACGCAAACTTGAACCAGTTGGCAATCCGGTGCTTCATTCCAGTGCAATCCTCAAGGCTGCCGTAACGGCGATAGGGACGAAGAATACAGACAGCAGCAGGAGCGCCCCCATCAGGGAAAAGTGCCCTCCGATGCCCAAACCTGCTGCATCCGCCTCCACGGCACCGGCCCCAAAGATCAGGACCGGGATGTAGAGGGGCAAAGTCAACAGCGACAGCAGCACACCGGCGCCCCGCACACCCAGCGTGAGCGCAGCGCCGACGGCTCCGACCAGGCTGAGTATCGGTGTTCCGAGAAGCAGGCTTAGCGCCAATACCCCCAATGCCCGCGCGTCCAGGCCAAACTGGATGCCCAGAACGGGCGCAATCAGCACCAGCGGCAGTCCGGAGAGCAGGAAATGCGAAAACACCTTTGCCAGCGCCAGAAGTGCCAGTGGCGACGGCGACAGCGCGAACTGCTCGAGGCTGCCGTCGGCGTAGTCGGTGGCGAACATCCGTTGCAGCGACAGCATGGCCGCAAGCAGAGCACCGACCCAGATCACACCCGGGGCCATCCTCAGCAGCAACGCCGTTTCGGGCCCGATACCCAGGGGAAACAGGCTGGCGACGATGACAAAGAAGAACAGCGGGGTCAGTACCTCCCCCTTCTGCTTCATCGCCAGCGACACTTCGCGCTGCACGACGGCAGTGAAGACCTGTCCCCATCCGGTCGAACTCATGCCGGGAGCTCCAGTAACTGCGCCGGCACAGTTCCGATGTCGACCTGCTGGTGGCTGGTAAATACCGCCATTCCGCCGCCGGCCAGATGCGCGGCGATCGACGTGGCCAGTTGCGCAATGGCGCTGTGGTCCAGGGCAACGAAAGGCTCATCCAGTATCCAGAGTCGGGCCCGCGTGAGATACAGCCGCGCAAGCGCCACACGGCGCTTTTGGCCCTGGGACAGGTGCCGCACCAGCCGGCCCTGGCAGCCGCGCAGGCCCGAGCGCACCAACGCGTCCGCGATGTCCGCGCTGGTAGCCACAGTACCGGACAACGCGGCGCAAAACGACAGGTTCTCATCGACGGTCAGAGCTTCCTGCAGGGCGTTGTGATGGCCCAGATAGAACAGGTCTTGCCGGTAGATTTCGCCCAGTTCGCCAATGGGCGTACCGTTCCAGAGAATCCGCCCTGCTTCGGCCGGCGAAAGGCCGCACAAGATGCGCAGCAGGCTGGTCTTGCCAGACCCATTGGCGCCGCGCAAATAGAGCAATCCGCCGCTTTCGAGGCGAAAACCGACGCCAGCGAACAGGGGCCGCTCGCCGCGCACGCATTTCAGATCGGTGACTTCCAGCATAGACAGTGGCGAGTTTATGCGGCAATTGCCGGGCTGGATCGGAGCCACGGCCGTCCGACTTGAGGTTGGTCAAGTAGGGCCAACGCCATCGCTAATTAAAACAGCCTGGAGCGTGTGGGCGTCCAGGCTGCTTGCTGGTACCAATCCGGCCGGACCCAACTCGCCAGCCGGTCGCACCCATGCGGGATCAGAATTTGTAGATGTAGGCGACTCCCAGGAAATTTGTCTCCTGCTCTTCCTTCAGCTTCACCGTTGTGTTATCACTGTAGACGAAGGGCACGCCGTTGTTGCCCCAACTCCATTCAGCCAGTTTCGCGCGGGCATGAATCAGCCTGAAGCGCAGCGTCGCATTCTTGTTGAGATCGTAGTTGGCGTACAGATTGAGGCTGGTCAGCTTGTAAACCACGTCCGGCAGGCCGATTGCAACCTGCGCCAGGTTAGCCGCGCTCGGCGCAGCGCCTGTCGCTGAGATCGAGGCCCCGAGGCCGTACCGGGTTACGTCGTTCTGGTGCAGCAGCTGCGCTCCGATTTCCAGTTTTGCCATGGGCTTCCCGTTCAGACCGAGACCGTAAGAGTCGGTACGCGCAGTGATGTCAGCCATATAGCCGGTGCCGTGATTGACCTGGAGATTTTGCCGGCCTTGCGACGCGTACCCAGTAACTTTCCACTTCTCACTGACGGCAAAGCTGGCGTCCACGGTGCCCATGCCCGAGTTCGCTTCGCGCCAGCCCTTGCCACCGGCGACAGGATCGTATGCTGTGACGTTCTTTTCCTTTCCATTCTCAAAGGTGAACTGAAGGTCTAGCTGGTCTGTGGGTGTCCAGTTAACCATCAACTTCGCCTTGTCACGATTCACGTCGGCCATGGTCATGGGGAACGCATTTGTCGCACTGAGCGCAATGAACTGCGCGGCAGATCCAGTCTGCCCATAGCCGAGTCCGGCTGCGGCGAACGCCGCGCTGGTACTCAAGCTGGTCCAGTCTGACCCGCGACGCCGGCCGGCCGTATAGGTTAAGGCACCAGTCAGTGTCTCCGACATCGTCCGGCGTAGTTCAACCCGGTAACCGGTATCTTCAGTTTTGCCACGCATCGCGCCCAGCCCCGCCAGCTCGTCATCCGAGACTTTGATGGGGACGAAGCGCTCAAGCGACTTGTAATCCAAGCCAAGCGTGCCACGAAAATCGGCCGGCAATTGATATGTGGCCTCCATCTTGCCGAGCACCTTCGTCGTCGGGATATGGTAGTTTCTCCAGTCATCGTTGACGTACGTGACCGGATTGGTCGCCGGAACGACGGCTGCCGCCTCGACGTTGTAAAGGGCATCGGGTGTCTTATCGGACTTGCGCTCATACCGGACGTCCGCCAACAACGTCAACTTGGGCATCGGGCGCGACGTCACGCCCAGCTGGAGTTGCGTTGTGTCGATGACCCCGCCCAGATTGGTCACGCCAGCGGGTGCATTGCCAAGACCCATCGAGGCGAAGTTTTCGTTTTGTGTGGCATGAGCGTACGATGCCTTGAACGTCATCTTGGTTGTCGGCGAGAAGCGATAGTTCCCGGACAGGTAGAACTGGTGCGCCTGGTTATCCGGCTGCAATGCGACAGGCAGCTGCAGAACGTTTTGGAGGCTGGTGCCACCGCCGGGAATGATGGACGCCGACGTCGCGGGGAACAGTGTCGATGCAACGCCCAGCGGGTTGTTCAGGCTGTTGGGGACTGTCAGCTGCGTATTGCCTGGGCCGTTTGAAAACAACGAACCGTAGTAACCGGCGCTCACATTGAGGTCCTGCCAGTTGTAGTTGAGCTTGGCCTCGATTTGCTGTGTCTTGCTGTCGATCGGCTCGGGCAGCATTAGCAGGGCCCATTTCTGGCTGGTCGCGCTCTGCGTGCCCGCACATACGTACGCTGCGCAGTCATACCCTCTGCCGGATCTGCGGGTTCCGGTTTTGTCCTCGACCCTATAGCTGACTTCGAACTGCAGGTTCGGATTGATCCACATGTTCCCGCCCAAGCCAAGACCTACGCGCTTGAGCTGGAAATCGACTTCCGTTCCGGTTCCGGGTGCTGCGAGCCGAACCACGGTGGGTGTTGCAGTGCCGATGCCCGACATGCCAGTGTTGGCCATGCGTGGGTCGTGCCGCACCAGCTCCGAATAATCGATCGAGTAGTTCCACTGTCCCTGCCGTTCATGGAAGAACGAGATGTCCCGGTTGTCCAGCCCCAGGTTCCGCGCCTTCAGACCCATCGTTGTCCCAGCTGCCACGTCACGCCGGGTGATGTCGAAACCGAGATCGACAAAGTTGTCCTGTTTGCCGCCCCAGCCGTTGTACTGGCCGACCAGTGATCGGTCCTTTTGATCGCCGTTAAGGCCCCCGACACCGATGGTGATGGAGCTGTCTGGTCGCATCATCTGCTCGGCCTCGCTCACTTGCGCATACACGGACGCGCACGCCGTGAGCGCCGCAAGGGCCACGACTGTCCGCCTGAAACCAAACTGCTGCCTGTTGATGTTCATGATGAATCACCTATTCGTTGTCAGCGGAGGTTGAATTGCGGTGTCGGATTGGTCGTGGCAGGGTTGTTTGTGCCGTGGACCTGCGTATGGCAATTCAGGCATCCGCGTCCCTGCGTAAGGTTCGTTGTGCTCTTGCCGCTCTGGGTAGCCGTATTGGGAACAGCCTGCGCACCGAGCAACTGCGGGATGAAGCCGCCGTGCGGGGTATGGCACTGATGGCACAGGAAGGGCGGTCTGGCCTTGAGCATGCTCTCGATCACCGTGCCATGCGGGTTGTGGCAGTTAGAGCAATCGTCGCTGACCGGCTCGTGGTTGTGCACGAACGGGCCGCGCTTTTCCATGTGACACGTGTAGCAGGTGTCCACAACGCTGTCTCGCTTCATCATCTTGGGTCCGGCCGAACCGTGCGGGTTATGGCAGTCAGAGCAGGACATCTTGCCTTCCGGTATTGGATGATGCGATGGCTTGTTTATCTGCGTGCGCTGCTCCTTGTGGCAGGTGAAGCAGACCTCGGGCTGGGTCGCCTTGTCGCGCACCTTGTCATGCCCAGTGTGGATCTGGTGGCATGACGTGCAGGCGACGTCGCGAGCCTGGTGCACACTTCCTTCCCAGTGGGAACGCTTTGCGTCTTTCTGGTGACAGGTCAGACACGCGTCATTGCGCGCTGTGACCGGTGTGACTGATGTCTTGGTAAACGTGCGATCGGGCTTGGGACGATCCTTGACGCCATCGGGTTTGCTGACGTGCGTGGGGCTCTCGCCATGGCAGCTCGTGCAACTGGGCGTACGGGCGTCGGTCCGCACGCCGTGCCGGGTCTTGCCGATGGCCAGCACCGGCGAACTGTCGTTCTCGTCATGACATTTTGTGCATTTGGCGTCGCCATTCAGCACCAGGTCATTGGCATCGTCGGCTGCGTAGGCTGTGCCACCCGCCAACACGGTGGCGATGGCAGCGCACTGAAGCACCCCCATCAGCAACCGCCTGATCTTGATGAGATTCTTCATTGGGCTAGCCCCCACACTCGTTGGTTTCGGATCTATTTGCTCTGGCTTTCAGCCATCTCGCGCGGACCGGGCCCATCGGGCTCCTTGTGCGCAATGCCGTAGTGGCAGTCAATACATGTCAAGTTCTCGGCCTTGGCCTTTGCATGCCGGGCCTGTGCCTTGGGCGACTGCAGCTCGGTACTCATCTTTTCCGCCTTGTGACAGTTGCGGCATTCGATGGAGTCGCTCTCCTTCATCCGCTTCCAGACATGGGTCGCCAGTTCGTGGCGCCGGGCCTCGAACTTTGCCTTGGTGTCGATGATTCCGCTGACCAGGTGACCGTACAACTCGAAGGAAGCGGCGAACTTGCGCTTCATCATCGGGCCCACCTGGCGTGGGACGTGGCAGTCGGGGCAGATCGCCCGAACACCCGTGCGATTGGTGTCGTGGATCGTGCCGTGGTATTCCGCGAACACGTTGTCCTTCATCTCATGACAACCCGTGCAAAACTCTTCGGTGTTGGTCCAGGCAAGGCCGGCGGCACCAGCCACGACCAGCGAGACAGACAGGACGAACCCGAGAACTGACAGGCCCAGGACGAGCTTCCAGCGTGCGCGCAGGGTGGCGAGTACGGCTTTCACGATTTATTTCCTCAAGGGTTTGTTGTTCGTCGACGCGCCGGCCCTCCCGCCGGAGGGCAACTAACGGGAGAGAATCCAGTGAACGAGGTTGAGGATCTGCGCCGGGTCCTTGGACTTGACGATTTCGTGCTCTTCTTCATTGCCGTCGACCTTTACCTTCGGCCCGGTGGTAATGTGCTTGACGAGCTTGTCCTCGGCTTCTGGTTTGCCCTTGTATTTGCCCGCCGTTTCCTTGAATGACGGGCCTTCCTTCTTCTTGTCGACCGAATGGCACTTCAGGCAATTGCTCTTCTTTGCCAGCGCCTGAGCGGCTTCTTCGTCGACCGCTGCCGACACGCTGGCTGGTCCGGCCATCAGCGCAACAAGCGCTGCAACAGCCAAGATCCCGGTTGATCTGCTCTTGCGAGGTGCGAGGAGTGACATTTTTAAGGTCCTTTCGGCTTTACTGGATTTCGGCTCGTGGCCAACTTGGGGGTGAGACTATTCCTTTAGGCTTGAAGGGTCCATGAGCGAGAGGGACAAAGGTGCGGCTGCTTGACAAAAGTCAAGTTTCGGGACGCGCGAGGGTGAGCCGCACCGACCGGGCCACGCCGGAGTGTTGCGAAATTACAGCGCCAAGGGGATCGTGGTTGCCGTCCTTGCGGTAACGCATCGACAGGAAGTGCCAGAGAGGCGATGCACAGGCCCCTGCCGCGAGGGCCTGCGTGCGCAGCGGGAACGCCCGCTGCTAGAACTCGTATTCGGCCTGCAGCCTCAAGGTGTTGCGCGGGGTGTTGTCGTTGGTGCCAACCAGCCAGGCGGCGTTGTACTTGATCGCACTGCGGCTATCGAGCCGCAACTTGCCGAAGATGGCCGGCCCGGCCTTGTGTTCTTGCTCCGAGTTGGGCGACCAATCGCGCCATGGTCCCAGGTTTCCGAATCCCTGGGCCCCGACTTCGAATTCGGGTTTCCACCGGTAGCGCAACTGCCACTGGTATTCCAGCTCCATCGAGGACGGCGTGGCGGAGCGGTAGTGCCGACCGAACAGCAAGTTCACGTTGCCCACCACCATCGGCGTGAATTCCATCTGGAACAGCGGCCCGAAGCGCAGTTCCCAGCCCTCCGAACGGTCTTGCGGCCGCTCGATCTCGACGATCAAGCCGACATCGACAGGATACTTGCCGGTCTCGGTCAGCTGGAATTTGTTCTCCCATTCGAAGGCGTCGAAGCGCCAGTTGTCAGCCGTCTGGCGATTCCATTTGGCATACACCTCGGTGAACCACCATGAGTTGACTCCGTACCCCAGGCCCAGCGATGTCGCGCTTTCGCGCGTGCCGTCGCGCGCCCTGGCGCTTCCGATCTTGAAGTCGATCTCCTTTTCTCCTTGCTCCACGATCGGGCTGTAGACATAGTCGGCCGGGCTGGCGTGCGAAGCGGGAGCGGCCAGGGTCAGGCAAAGCGCGAGGGACAGCACGGGGGCTGCCCCCGCCTTGATGGCGGCATGCATGGGAAAACTCCGGTAGGTTAAGAAAGTGGGATGACGGTGCAAATGCGGTCACGCACCGACAGCGGGCCGCGCAGGTCGGCGCCGGGCCTGGGACTCGCGAACCCAGCGCGCCCCGAATACGATTGAAATCACGGTGAGCAGGTAGAAGGCCAGTTGCAGGCCACTGGGTTGAGCGTCGTAGCCCACCAGCGCATGCGCCAGCGTTCCGACCGGCGAATCGACCCGCAGCAATCCCGACGTATCCCACAAGGCCTCGCCCCAGGCGTTGATCAGGCCCGCCTGTGCCAGGGCGCGCGCCAGCTGGCTCGCAATGGAAGCGGCCAGCAGCAGGATCAGCGTATTGGTCACAGCAAACATGCGTTGCATCGGCACGCGCGACAGGCCAAGGTAGATCAGCCAGCCCATTCCGACGCCCGACAGCACGCCCATGATCGCTCCGGACACGATGCCCGCGCTATCCACACCGGCGGCATAACCCGAGACGAACAGGACAGTCTCGGCGCCTTCCCTCAAGACCGACAGGGCAACCACGACCATGAGGGCCCAGGGCGCGCGCCGGCCCTGTTTGAACGAGGCGCCCAGCGCACGCGCTTCCTCGGCCACCTGGGCGCCCTGGTTGGAGACCCAGACGCAATGCCAGGTCAGCATGGCCAAGGCCACGGAAAGGATGGCCGCGTTGACGAGGTCTTGCCCGATGCCGTCCGCCAGAGAGCCGATATATTCGGCCCCGGCCGCCAGCGCCAGCGCGCCCGTGGCGCCGGCCAGCACGCCCCCTCCCAGCCAGCGTCCGCGCCCAGCCAGCCCGCGCGTGGCGGCGGCCATGATGCCTACGAACAACGCAGCCTCCAGCGTTTCACGAAAGATGATGATGGCGGCGCCCAGCATGCTTGCTCCGATCTTTCCAGGTCAGGTTGCGTTCTTCATCATTCCGCGACGATCACGCCCTTGGCGGTGGCTTCGTTGTATTCGCCCACGAACTTGTAGCGCCCCGCCTTGAGCGGCCCGATGAAAATAGTGGCCTTGGCACCGGGTGGCACGACTTTCTCGCGGTTCAGGTCGTGGCTGTCGAATTCTTCTGCCGTGCTGTCCTGGTTATGCACCACCAGCTTGACCCTCTGGCCCGCAGGTACCTTGAGCTCGGTGGGTTCGAACCGGTGGTTCTTGATAACCAGCAGCAATTCAGGGTCGGCAGCCGCGGCATTTACGGTGACCGCTCCCAGGCAAAGGGCGAGGAGAATCGAAGGGATGAGTTTGGAATCCATGGGCGAATCTTAATGCGAACGATTCGCGTTGGCAATCAAATAACCCAGCATTTTGGTAACCTTTATGCCAAAAGGTGACCAAACTCCCCTGGCCACAGCTGCCAAAACCCTAAATTAGAATGAAACCATGAAGCGGATGCAGGTAGCCGACCTATGCTGATCGGCATCGTCCGCACGGCGCTGCGGCGTCCCTATACCTTCGTGGTGATGGCGTTGCTGCTGATGATCATCGGCCCGCTGGCGGCGCTGCGCATGCCCACCGACATCTTTCCCGAGATCCGCATTCCGGTGATCGCGGTCGCCTGGCAGTACACAGGGCTACCCCCGGAACAGATGGCCGGCCGGATTGCAACGGGATTCCAGCGCGGGCTGACGACCACTGTCAACGACATCGAGCACATCGAGGCGACCTCCTACCCCGGCATCAGCATCGTCAAGGTTTTCTTCCAGCCCGGCGTCAATGTGGCCGTCGCCAACGCCCAGGTTACGGCCATCGCCCAAGTGGCGGTGCGCCAGATGCCCCCTGGCACCACGCCGCCACTGATCCTGAACTACAACGCGGCGACGGTCCCCATCCTGCAACTCGCGCTGTCGGGCAAGGGGTTGTCGGAGCAGGCCCTGTTCGACCTGGGCGTCACCACCGTGCGTACGCCGCTTGTCAACGTGCCCGGCGCGGCCATCCCCTTCCCTTACGGCGGCAAGCAGCGCCTGGTGCAGATCGACCTGGACAACGCGGCGATGCAGGCGCGCGGCCTGTCGGGGCAGGACGTGGCACAGGCGCTTGCCGCCCAGAACCTGCTGGTGCCGATCGGCACGCAAAAGATCGGCAGCCTGGAATACACGCTGCAACTGAACAACGCACCGTCGGTGATCGCCGAACTCGGCAATTTGCCGATCAAGGTGGTCAATGGCAGCACGATCTACATCCGCGACGTCGCCAATGTGCACGACGGCAATTCGCCGCAGACCAACATCGTGCATGTCGACGGCGGCCGCTCGGTGCTGATGTCGGTGCTCAAGAACGGCACCAACTCCACCCTGGCCATCGTCGACGGCATTCGCGCCAAGCTCGAGCAGATCAAGCCCACTTTCCCCGACGCGCTGAGCGTCGTTCCGATCAACGACCAGTCGATCTTTGTCCGCGCGGCGATCAGCGGTGTCGCACTGGAAGGGTTGATCGCGGCAGCGCTGACAAGC
This sequence comes from Burkholderiales bacterium, assembly GCA_025361305.1. Lineage (GTDB taxonomy): Bacteria > Pseudomonadota > Gammaproteobacteria > Burkholderiales > Burkholderiaceae_C > Ramlibacter. Next base: position 6,037 of record JANYAN010000213.1, on the reverse strand, counting down.
CTGATGATCCTGCTGTTCCTGGGCAGCTGGCGCTCCACGGTGATCATCGCCGTGTCGATCCCGCTGTCGATTCTCGGCTCGATCATCAGCCTGGCCGCCATCGGCGAGACGCTCAACATCATGACACTGGGCGGCCTTGCGCTGGCGGTGGGCATCCTGGTCGACGACGCCACCGTGACGATCGAGAACATCAACTGGCATCTGGAGCAGGGCAAGGACGTCGAGACCTCCATCATGGACGGCGCGGCGCAGATCGTCACCCCCGCCTTCGTCTCACTGCTGTGCATCTGTATCGTCTTCGTGCCAATGTTCTTCCTGCAGGGCGTGGCGCGCTTCCTGTTCGTGCCGATGGCTGAGGCGGTGATGTTCGCGATGGCCTGCTCCTTCCTGCTGTCACGCACGCTGGTCCCGACGATGTCCAAGTACCTGCTGCATCCTCATGCACCCCACACCGACATGCACGGCACGCGCGCAGCGCTGCCGCCGACGCGCAATCCACTTGTGCTGTTCCAGCGGGTCTTCGAAGAGCGCTTCGAGAGCGTGCGCGAGGGCTATCACGGCCTGCTGCGCGTCGCGCTCGCGGGGCGTTGGCTGTTCGTCACCGGTTTCATGGCCGTGGTGACACTGTCGTTTGCTTTGCTGCCGATGCTGGGCAGCAACTTCTTCCCGTCGGTTGACGGTGGGCAGATATTGATGCACGCACGAGTGCCGGTGGGCACGCGGGTAGAAGAGACCGCGGTGCGCTTCGCGCGCATCGAGGAGGCCATTCACCGCGTCATTCCCGGCGAAGAAATCACGACGCTGGTGGACAACATAGGACTGCCCCCCAGCAGCATCAACCTCACGTACAACAACACGGGCGTGATAGGCACGCAGGACGGTGACATCCAGATCGCGCTGCGCAAGGATCACCGGCCCACAGCCGACTATGTGCGCGAACTGCGCGAAGTGCTGCCGCGCGAATTTCCCGACACGGTTTTCTCGTTTCCGCCGGCGGACATCGTCAGCCAGATCCTCAATTTCGGCGCGCCGGCGCCGATCGACCTGCAGATCCGCGGCAACAATCTCGAAGCCAACTTCGCCTACGCGAACAAGCTGCTCAAGGCCGTGAGAGCCATTCCCGGCGTGGCCGACGCGCGGATTCAGCAGTCCAATCGCAGCCCTGTTTTCGCGGTGGATGTCGACCGATCGCGCGCGCAGGACCTGGGGCTCACAGCGCGCGATGTGACCAACAGCCTGGTGGTCAGCCTGGCCGGCAGCAGCCAGGTGGCGCCGACCTATTGGCTGAACCCGGCCAACGGTATCTCCTATCCCATCGTCCTGCAGACGCCGCAATACGCGCTTGACTCGCTTCCTGCGCTGGCCAACCTGCCAGTCACCGGCACGACAGGCGGCACTACCCAGGTGCTGGGTGGTCTGGCGACGTTCAGCCGGGGCAATGCCAACGCCGTGGTCAGCCAATACGACGTGCAGACCATGGTGCAGATCAACGCCACCACGCAGGACCGAGACCTCGGCGCCGTGGCCCGCGACATCCGCCGCGTGATCGAAGAGACGGCGGTCGAGGTGCCCAAAGGATCGACGGTGGCGCTTCTCGGACAGGTACGCACGATGGACAGCGCGTTCTCTGGCCTGCTGTTCGGCCTGCTCGGCGCGATCGTCCTGATCTACCTGCTGATCGTCGTGAACTTCCAGTCCTGGCGCGACCCCTTCGTGATCATCACCGCCCTGCCCGCCGCGCTGGCCGGCATCATCTGGATGCTGTTTGCAACGCGCACTACCCTGTCAGTGCCAGCGCTCACGGGGGCGATCATGTGCATGGGCGTGGCCACCGCCAACAGCGTGCTGGTGATCAGTTTTGCGCGCGAGCGGCTTGAGCAGACGGGCGATGCGCTGAAAGCGGCGCTGGATGCCGGTTTCGTGCGGTTCAGACCCGTGCTGATGACGGCGCTGGCGATGGTTATCGGCATGCTGCCGATGGCCCTGGGCCTTGGCGAGGGTGGCGAGCAGAACGCCCCGCTCGGCCGGGCCGTGATCGGCGGACTGGTGTTCGCCACGCTGGCGACGCTTGTTTTCGTCCCTGTCGTATTCAGCCTGGTCCACGCAAACGACCGCCGCCGCGCCGCCGCCGCGCCGTTCCCGAGAGAACCCAATGTCGCCTGAAACTTCAACCGGGGTCGATCAACAACCCGCCCCGGCGTTGCCGTCGCGCCCCTCGCGCCGCGCATTGTCAGTGGCAGGTATCGTGCTGCTCACTGCCGCTCTGCTCATTGTGGTGGTCGGCGTCTTGTCGCGCCGCTCGCAGGCTGCGCGCCTGGGTGAGCGCGCCACTGCCCAGGCAGTGCGCTCCGTCGTGGTGATCTCGCCGGCCGCAGCGGCCGAGTCGTCCGTGCTCGAGCTCCCTGCGCGCATCGAGGCATGGTCCCGCGCGCCGATTTATGCACGGGTCAGTGGGTATCTGAAAGGCTGGACTGCGGACATCGGCAAGCCGGTGCGGACGGGGCAACTGCTGGCCGAGATCGAGACCCCGGAACTGGATCAGCAATTGCTCCAGGCCCAGGCCGAACTGGCCACGGCCAAAGCCAACGCCGCACTGGCCGCCACCACCGCCAAGCGCTGGGAAGACCTGCTTGCAAGCGGCATGGTGGCCCGCCAGGCCGTAGAGGAGAAGACTGGCGACCTCACCGCCAAGCAGGCGGCCGTGCGTGGGCTGCAGGCCAATGTCGAGCGTTTCCAGGCGATGAAGCGCTTTACCCGCATCGTGGCGCCGTTTGACGGCGTGGTCACCGCCCGCAACACCGATGTCGGAGCATTGATCAACGTGGGCGGCGCGCCTGGCTCGGAATTGTTCGTCGTCTCCGACACGAAGAAGCTGCGGGTCTACGTAAGCCTGCCGCAAAACCTCGTCTCGATGCTGCATGTCGGCGCACAGGCAAGGCTGACCGTGCCCGAGCGACCGGGCAACCGCTACGCGGCCACGGTGCAATCCATGGCGCAGGCGATCAACGTCACATCCGGCAGCATGCTGGTGCAGCTGTCGGTCGACAACAGCAGTGGCGAACTGCTTCCGGGTGGTTTTGCCAGCATCAATTTCCAACTGCCGCGCGCCCCTGGTACCCTGAGCATCCCGCCCAGCGCACTGATCTTCGGCAAGGCCGGCTTGCGTGTGGCGACCGTCGGGCCGGATGAGAAAGTCGTCCTGAAGAGCGTCGCCGTGTCGCGCGATTTGGGCACCTCGATCGAACTGGCCTCCGGCCTGTCCGCCAACGACCGGGTGATCGAGAGCCCGCCCGATGGGGTCGAAAACGGTGACCGGGTGATTGTTTCCAATAGCGCGGTAAAGCGCTAACCCCGGGGCGCTACCGGTGCGGCGTTGAACCGGGCGGCGGGCTTGGGTCGACGCCACCAAGCGGCGCGATGTCCGTCGCGTAGGCGTGGGCGTCGACTTCAAGTCGCATCTCTCGCCGGAAAGCCATCCGCTCCTCAAGATTCATCCTGACGGGCGCTGTCTGCGGTCCGGTTGTCTTTCCGTCGGTACTGTTCGACGACGAAAACAGAGAAGGAAGAATCGACACTCGCGCATTCTCCAACACGCGTTCACGCGATGCAACCCGTCGACTTCACAGCGATTTTGGTACCCTGCGTGTCCGAATCCCGAGAAAGACGAAGCAAATGCGCAGTACCCGGGCCGAAGTGCCACTCGAACAGACCTGGAACCTGGACGATCTCTTCCTGTCGCATGCCTCCTGGGCTGGGGAGTTGGAAAGCATCGAGCAGGCAGTTGGATCGGTGACTCGCTACCAGGGGCGCCTGGGTGACGAGGCGCCCACTCTTGCGGCCTGCCTGGACGCCCGGGAAGCCCTGCACGGGCGTTTGATGCGGGCCGGCGCCTACGCCAGCCTGCGCAATGCCGCCGACGGCACCCATCCCGAAAACCAGGCTGCAACGTCTCGCGTCGCAGCCCTGGACGCCAAGGTGCAATCGGGCATCTCCTTTGTTGACACTGAGATCCTGCGGTTGCCCGACGGCACCATCGCGCGGTTTCTGGCGCAAGAACCCCTTCTCGGGCCTCATGCGACAAACCTGCACGATCTGCTGGAGATCAAGCCGCACATGCTGGGCGCGGAGGCGGAAAAAGTGCTGGCGTCGCTGGAGGAGATTCTTGACGCGCCCTACATGGTCTACAACCGCGCAAAGGCCAGCGACATGCAGTTCGCCCCGTTTGCGGACAGTGCGGGAACGCAACACGCCAATTCCTTCAATCTTTACGAAGGCGTCTATGAATCCCACCCCGATCCCATCGTGCGGCGCCATGCGTGGCGATCGTTCTGCGATGGCCTGAAGCCCTATCGAAACACGTATGCCGCCACGTTCGCGACGGAAGTCAGCAAGAACGTCGTGCTTGCACGCTTGCGCGGCTACTCGAGTCCGGAGCATTTTCTGCTCAGGCCCCACAAGATCCCGCTGGACCTCTATACCAACATCCTGCAGATCATCCAGGCCGGACTGGCACCGCACATGCAACGCTATGCGCGCCTGCGCCGCCGCGTGCTGGGCCTGGAAAAGCTGCTGTACTGCGACATCAAGGCGCCGATCGACCCCGAATACGCCCCGCACATCAGCTACGCAGAAGCTTCCGACCTGATTCTCGAATCCCTTGCGCCGATGGGGGAGGAATATTGTGCGTTGATGCGGCAAACCCTGACGCAGCGCTGGGTCGATCGCGCCGACAACATCGGCAAGTCATCCGGCGCCTTCTGCGCATCGCCCTATGGCGTCCACCCATTCATCCTGATCACCTGGTCCGATTCGATGCGCAATGCCTTCACGCTGGCCCACGAGCTGGGCCACGCCGGCCATTTCGGCCTGGCGATGCGCAGCCAGCGGCTTGTCAACCTGCGGCCCGCCATGACCTTCGTCGAGGCGCCGTCGATCATGAACGAGATGCTGCTGGCACGGCACATCCTGGCCCGCAGCACCGACCCCCGGATGCGCCGCTGGGTGATCATGCAGACCCTGGGCACCTACCACCACAACTTCGTGACCCATTTGCTTGAAGCACAACTGCAGCATCAGGTCTATGGGCAGGCCGAAGCAGGCCAATCCATCACGGCATCGGCCCTGACTCAGGCCAAGCAAGAGATCCTCGCGAAGTTCTGGGGTGATGCGGTCGAGATCGACGAAGACGCCGGCATGACGTGGATGCGCCAGCCCCACTATTACCTGGGCCTCTACCCCTACACCTATTCGGTTGGCCTGGTCGCCTCCACTGCCCTGGCCGGGTTGTTTGCGCAAGAAGGGCCACCGGTGCTGGAGCGCTGGCTGCAAGTGCTCAAAGCCGGCGGAACGATGAAGCCACTGGAACTACTGAAGGCGGCAGGCATAGACCTGAGTTCACCCGAGCCGATCCGCAAGGCGGTAGCGCACGTGGGTGCCCTGGTGGATGAGCTGGAGCAGAGTTTCGGCCCCTGACGCAATGAAAGCCTGCTACCAAATAGCGATGCCACGAATCCTTTGAATCAAGCAATACCGACTTGCCCCGCAGCTGCTGAGACGTGGGGCTCGGGGCGCAACGTAGGCGGATTGTCTCGCCCCGACCGTGACAATCTCGGCGGTCGATGGCATTCACTTGCTCAGCGACTTTTCCTCTGCTGAAATCCAGCAATGCCTCAGCCTGAACATGCAGGCCGACAACATCGCCTTCGGGCAGCAGATGGCCGCGCTGATCACTCCGACGGACATCACGCCGCGCAAGGCTTGGTGGGGCTGAGTGACGCTTTTGCCAACGCCTGAGAAACGTTCACAATCCAAGGCACGAGGAGAAATTGCCATGCTGACGTGTCTGGATCGAATTCGAAGGGGTTGAAGTCCCGACGCGTAGCTGAGCTGCCCGTCGGCGGGGCGCGCGAAATGATGACACGTGATGACGTTGCAGCGCAGCAGCAGGAGGGTCTGCGACGGGTGAATTCCCACCACCAGGGGGTGCCGAGGGGCGCAGTGGCACGCACGCTAGTGTAGTGTTCCATTCTGTTTGGAA
>JANYAN010000196.1 GCA_025361305.1 Burkholderiales bacterium | reverse complement strand
CTAGACTACCCTTCCGAGCCCCCTTCACCGGCGAGGGCGCAGGCATGGAAAATCGCTCCTTTCAGGAGGAAGTTTGTCTCTGCCATCCCGTTTTGCGACGCTGCGCGACCAGGCGCTGGCGATTTCACGCCGGCCCGCTTTCCGCGAGGGAGCGCGCGAAGGCCTGCCGATGGCGATCGGCATCGCCGCCTGGGGGCTTGTTGCCGGCGTTGCGATGGCGAAAAGCGGAATGGGTGTCGCGCTGGCCATCTTCATGTCGCTGCTGGTGTACGCCGGCTCGGCGCAGATTGCGGCATTGCCGCTGATAGCCTCAGGCGCGCCGATGTGGGTGGTCTGGGCCACCACGCTGTGCGTCAGCCTGCGCTTCATGGCGTTCAGTTTTCACTACCGCCCCTATTTCGCGCACCTGCCGCGAGGCCAGCGCATCGCGCTCAGCTTCCTGATGGGCGACACGAACTTCGCATTGTTCATTCGCCGATTCCCCAAGCTGGTACCGGGGTACAGCCACGAGGACTACTTTATGGGATGCGCCATCGTGACATTTGGGGTCTGGCAGCTGGCCATCATCACGGGCATCGTCGCGGGGCACGGAATTCCCGCGTCATGGGGCCTGGGTTTTGCCGGCACGATGGCTCTCCTGGCGCTGACCTGCACCCAGCTGCGCAGCCCATCCACCTGGGTGGCGGCGGTGGTTGCAGCGTGCGCCGCGGTTGCGGCCTACGCCCTTCCCCTGAAGCTGAATATCGTGGTCGCGATCGCGGCGGCCGTCGCGTTCGGTGTGCTGGCCGACCATGCGCGTCCCGATTCTGCAAAGGCGAAGCGATGAGCCCGCTGGATATCTTCCTCACCACGCTCGGCATGGCTTTGATCGCGCTGATTTGCCGCGCCTTCTTCATGCTGCCGGAACAGGAGCTGCCGATGCCGCAGTGGCTGCGCGAGGGGCTGCGCTATGCGCCCATCGCCGCGCTGGCCGCGGTTGTGGCCCCGGAGCTCGTCATGACGCAAGGCCACCTGGTTGACACCTGGCGCGATGCGCGCATCTTCGGCGCCCTGGCAGGCCTCGCGTTCTATGGGTGGCAACGCGGTCTGTTCGGCACCATCGTGTGCGGGACCGGCGCAATGCTAGCGCTGCGGTTCGGGGTGGGGTGGTAAGGACCGGGTGCTCAGCGGCCCATAGCGGCATCGATGATCAATTGCGCGAGCATCAGGCATTCTTCGAAGGGCCGCTTGTAGTCGATGCGCTGGAGTTGGGCGAAGTCTTCTTCGATGTATCCGACGTTCGCGTTCAGCTGCGCGGTGAATGCATCCCCATGTCGTGTGAAGAACGGCGCGGCCCGCTCGATTGCATCGGGGTCCAGGTCTGCCACTGCGCATAGGTCGAAGAGATCCCTCGCCTTGGCCTGGTTGCCCCGGTAATACATCTTCTTGGCCAGTATTTCGGCGTTGGTTTCCACGAGAATCTGACGCCCCAGGTGTGTGACAACTTCCGACGGCTGATCAGTGAGTGGCTGGCCAACCACGATGTCGATTTCGCCACTGGCCATGAGCAGCTTGACGTACTCGGCGGCTTCGACGTAGTCGGTCGTGAGTTTCTCGGCGGTGTCACTAAGCCGCGGTGTGACGTGCCCCAGGTACTGTGGATCGGGGACAATCAGGTCGATATCTCGGCTGTAGCGGTGATTGAGCCTGAGCATGAGCACGGTGCCGCCTCCGAAGGTCCACATGGGCTTGTCGATGACGGTGGCAAGATGGTCCATCAGAGTCAGCGCGGATTTGAACAGCGCCCCCCACGGGCCCGGGCGCATCAGGTCGGCAGGTTTTGCCATAGACGCCGATGGGACTTCAGCACGCTGGCCAGCATGCGCATGCGCCTCCAGGTGTCCGCTTTGGGAACGTCATGCGTTTTCTGCAGTTCGTCGGCAACGTCCGCGAGGATTGCGATGGGGGCTTCCTCAAGCAAGGTGCGTAGATGCGGGATGTAACCGGGAGGGACGGCGCCGTCCTTGATCGAGTCCAACAGCACGCTGGCCGGCAACTCAGACGTGTAGGGCACGCTAGCAGTGCGCGCCGCTGCTTCGAGAGTGCTCGTGCCTTTGGGGTGCCGGGTTCCGATTAGCCCGACAGCGAGGCCGAGCTCGTTCGCGAGACGCTCGATCCTGTTGGAGCTCAGGTCTTTCAGCTTTCCGTTTTCGAGATCGTTAACGGTGGCGCGCGAGAGCTCCGCGAGATTGGCCAGCTGCTGCTGGCTGAGTCCCATGTCCCGTCTGCGCTGGCGCACGGCCATGCCGAGTTCCTTCAGGAGAGGCATGGACGCAAGGCTATTGCAGCTCGTCCAGAATGTCAAATATATTATTCACATACATGCTTAATATATTTGACATTGACCTTTCTTTATCCACACGGCCATCGCATCCAGCAGTTCTTCGCGCACCTGCGCGTCGTTGCGGGCCACACAATCAGCCAAAAGCCGTTATCAGTTCTTTCCCGGCAACGGCAACGCCGTCTTGTACCTCACCTGCTTCAACGCAAAAGAAGATCGGATCTTCTCGATCCCCGGAATCGGTGTCAGCTGGTTCAGGATGAACTTCTCCAGCGCCCCGATATCCGCCACGGCCACGCGGATCAAGTAATCGCTGTCCCCCGTCATCAGGTAGCACTCCATCACCTCGTCGTGCTCGGCGATGCGGCGCTCGAATTCGGCTAGCGATTTCTTGCTCTGTTCCTTCAAACTGATGTTGATGAACACGTTCAGCCCGAGGCCCAGCGCCTTGGGGTTGGCAAGCGCCACATAGCGGTCGATCACGCCGCTGGTCTCCAGCGCTTTCACGCGCGCGAGGCAGGGCGACGGCGACAGGTGCACGCGCTTGGCCAGCCCCACGTTGGTCAGCGAGCTGTCGCGCTGAAGTTCGGCCAGGATTCTCAGGTCGAGAATGTCAAGTTCCATAAAATGCCTTGAAAATTCGTAATCGCGGCATTTTATGCCGATTAATTCGGCTTCTGGACTATTTTGCGCAACCCTGTTTCGCTGTTTTTGCCTACAGTGGGAGCATTGGAGTTGCCTCGAAATGACCGACCACAGCCTCACCCGCTTCCTCGCCGACGACAAAGGCGACATCGACCCGGCCGAGACCGCCGAATGGCGCGACGCGCTGCTGTCGCTGGTGGCGACGCACGGCCCGGCGCGCGCGCGCTTCATCCTCGACGAGATCGCGGCGCTGGCGCGCAGCCCGCATGTCGCCTGGTCGCCCGAGCTGGTGACGCCCTATGTCAACTCGATCGCGGTGGACCAGCAGCCGGCCTTCCCGGGCGACCTGGCCATCGAGGAGAGGCTGGGGTCGCTGATGCGCTGGAACGCGCTGGCCATGGTGGCGCGGGCCAACGCGGCGTATGGCGAGTTGGGCGGGCACATCGCCTCGTATGCCAGCGCGGCGGATTTGTTCGAGGTGGGGTTCAACCACTTCTTCCGGGCGCGCAATGAATCTCAAGGCGGTGACCTGGTGTTCTATCAGCCGCACAGTGCGCCGGGGCTTTACGCGCGGGCCTATTTGGAAGGGCGGCTGACCGAAGCCGACCTTGCGCATTACCGGCAGGAGATCACGGCGCCGCGCGATGGTGCGCGTGGGCTCTCCAGCTATCCGCATCCGTGGCTGATGCCCGATTTCTGGCAGTTCCCGACCGGCTCGATGGGCATCGGCCCTATCAGTTCGATCTACCACGCGCGCTTCATGCGCTACCTCACGCATCGCCAGCTGCTCGATTGCACCGGCCGCAAGGTATGGGGCGTGTTCGGCGACGGCGAGATGGACGAGCCCGAGAGCATGAGCGCGCTCACTCTGGCCTCGCGCGAGAAGCTCGACAACCTGGTCTGGGTGGTCAACTGCAACCTGCAGCGTCTCGATGGCCCAGTGCGCGGCAACGGCCGCATCATCGACG
>JANYAN010000182.1 GCA_025361305.1 Burkholderiales bacterium | reverse complement strand
GCCCGTCGCTCAAATCCTATCCGCTCAAAGCGCCGTCACCGGAACCGATATCGCGGGCGCCGCGATGCTGATCAAGGGCTCGCGCGGCACGGGCGCCGGCGCTCCGGGTTCCGTTGGCATCCAAACCGGCATTGCGGGGTCGACCGGCGCAACGCAGAGCGTGCTAAACACCGCCTTGCTGATAGATGCCGTCCAGCACGTCACCCTTGGTAACACGGGCTCCAACCCACCCGTCGCCGGCACGGGAGCGGCCTCTATCGGAGTCAACGCAAGCGATCAGCGGTTCAGGGTCACCAGTGGGGCTGCGGTGACCTCAATAGCCTTCACATTCGGAAAAGCGTGGCTGGTCACCCCCGTTTGCACATTGAGCGAAGAATCGGCGACGCCTGTTACGCTTGGCTGGAGCGCCCTGTCGACATCGGGCGGGACAATCACGTCGGTCTCGGCGCTGACCAGCGTGGTCATCGATGTCTTGTGCCAGTGAGATAGGGCGAAAAAATGCCTCTACGTTGTTCTGTTCGCGGTACAAAAATATATTTACCTGATGGCGTAACTGAATATATTCCTGCATGGTATAATTGGAATAGGGCTGTTTTGCCTGGTGATGCTGCTTTGTGTAAATCACTTGGCGCAAATGGTATTCGTATCCAACCAAATTGGGGTGGCGGACAAGCAACTATATCTAATAGTGATATGTATGATCCTCATGATCCTACTTTTTTAAATCAAGCCAATTTGGCAAACTTTTTAGCTCAAATTCAAGATTGCATTAACAATCAAATGTGGGTTTGCGTAGGTTTGTCTGGCGGCGATGATCCAAATAACTTGTTTTGGAGTGATCCAAACATTAGAAGTCAATTTATAATTGCTTGGCAAACTTTAGTAAATTTGCTTAAGAATAAAGATTATATTTTTTGTTGGGAATTTTTAACTGAGCCTTCTCCTAGGTTTAGCAGCAGTTCAAATATGGCTGCTAATAATGCAGCAACACTTTTAATGTATCAGCAACTTGTTGCTGCTGCTAATGCTATTGATAATCAAACATTATCTGCAATTGGCGCTGCTAAAAATTATGCTCCTAGAAATTTACCTGCTGTTTATGATCCAAGTTTTATTGGAAAATGTGTAGTATTTTTTAATTTTTATGAATTAAGTGTATATGTTAAATCAACTAAAAACGGGGTTGCCTCAAATGGGTATCCTGGTAATTATTTAGATACTAGGGGCGGTCAAGATAATTTAGGCGAACCTTATCCGCAAGAAGGAACTTTAGCCTATACTGATAAAGTTTTTTATCAAGGTTTTTTGCAAACAGTTAAAGACTTTTCTGTTACTTATAATATGCCTGTTATATGTGATCAAATTGGTATTAGATCGGGTGTTGTTGGTAGCCATCAATATACATTAGATATGCTTGATATATTAATTGGATTTGGCATAGGGTGGGCTTGGTGGGTTTTTAGACAACCTTATAGCAGCAGTTCTTTTCAAGTTGACGACTTGGGAATGTATTATCAAGATACTGGTGGTGTTTGGCATGTAAAAAATGGTACACAAACAGCAACTCTTCCAGATAGTCAATATAATTGGATTGGAAATATGCAATCTAAATTTGCTCATACTTTGAGCATTCCGCCTCCCCCTCCTGCATGTTTAATGGCTCAAAATATATCTGGTACTCTTAGAGATTTGATTGTTTTAAATAGTTGTGATTATTTAAAAGGCTGGCGTTATTTTGATATAAATAATTTCGGTTATAGTATGGTTTCTGGAATTTCATTTTCTTTAACACTTAGTCAAAATGACGTACAAATATATGGTATTGGAACAGTACTTGATTTAACTACTTCTGGAATTACTTTAGATAGTGATTATTTAACAAGCGGCAAATTTTCTATATTACTTTTAAAAGTTGATATACAAGCAAATTTACCTGTTGGTGATTATCAATACGACTTAAAAATGTTTTATGCTGGTATATATCAAGAAACTTATGCTTATGGTACATTAACTATTGAAATGGGTTTGGACAGTTAAATGGTAGAC
>JANYAN010000017.1 GCA_025361305.1 Burkholderiales bacterium | reverse complement strand
GCCGCTACCGAGGAGCACGCCGTTCGGGCTCGCGTCCTTGAGCTTCTGTACGCCCGCGCGCAGGTTGCCGGCGATGTGGTGGCTGTTGGTCCAGGGGAAGTCCTTTCGCGTCGAGGACACCACGTACTTCGGCTTGGCCTCCAGCTTGACCGCCCACTCGCGCATCGTCGGCGGTGCTTCCGCGTCGCCGCGAGCGACCGTTGGCCAGTAGCTCTCCATCATCTCGTAGGTGACGCGGCCCCACAGCATCGCCCCGCTCTCGTCCATGAGGCGGGTGAAGAAGGCGTGTGTCTCGTCGTCGGCGATTCCTTCCTGGTGGTCGACGCAGCCGTCCAGGGTGACGTTGATACTGAAGGTTAAGAGTCCCATCGTGTCCTTCGTTCGAGATACGCGACGAGCCGCTCGCCGTCTGGCTCCAAGGGCACGGGTCCAATTCGCGAAGTGCTCACTCTGTGTCGCCTAACGTCGGAGCTGACCGGAACACAACACATGCGCCGAAGGCGCGGCTCTGAGTTGTGTGTCCGTGTCGAGCGACTTGTTCGGCATCATTTCTGCGGCACCAGCCTTACCCGCAGATCGCAGCCGACCGCACGGGCATACTTCTGCAGCGTCGTAAGCGAAGGCGCGTGCTTGCCTGAACCCTCCAAGCGCGAGATGGCGCTCTTGGTTGTCCCCATGCGTTCTGCCACCGCGTCCTGCGTGAGCCCTGCACGGGTGCGCGCTCTCAGCAGTTGACTCGCCAGCTCGTACTCAAGTTCCAGGGCATCGTACGCTTCCTTGAAACCACGGCGGGCACCAGCCCTAGCAAGGAAAGCCTTGTGATCGTGCGTGACGGGTGAGTATTTCAATTCAGCCATTCAAAAACTCCTTTGCGCGCCTGCGCGCCAGCTTGAGTTCCTTGTCTGGAGTCTGCTGCGTCTTTTTCACGAATGCGTGAACTATGACAATGCGCTTGCCCACCAGAAAACAATAGAACGCGCGACCGATGCCGGACCTACCGCGCGGACGAAGTTCAAACAGACCCTCGCCGAGAGCGCGTGAGTGCGGCAATCTGAGGCTGGGGCCGTATTCGACGAGCAGTTCAACCAGGCGCGCATAGTCCGCAAGTATGTCAACGGGCCAAGACTCCACCTCTGCAAGTACGCGCGGGTGAAAGTACTGGAGCTCAGAGGCCACAGCGATATGTTAGCACAAACGCTAACTCAATGCAAATGCCTCAAGTGAGGCCGAACGTAGACGTAACCGGCGACCACGGCGACGCGCGACCGCAGGGAGCGGCCAGCCGTGGACGTCCGTGTTGACGGCCTTGTTCAATTGCAAGTTCTCATGCGAGCGCCTCCTTCACTACCTCGGGATGCCGCCTCGCAATGCGAATCAGAGTTTGCGCCGCGCCTGAGGGCGCCCGTCGCCCCTGCTCCCATTCTTGCAACGTCCGTTTGGAAATTCCCAGAGCTTCGGCAAATTGGCTTTGAGACAAACCAGAAGCTTGCCGCGCTTCGGCAACTTCAGTGAGTTCCACGTGCGTGACGCGAGCGGCCTTGCCCGCCTTCATCTCGCGCACAGATTGCAGCAGCTTCAGCCCAAGCGCCTCGCCTGCAGTGACTTTTGGTTTGATGCGACTAGCCATTTTCAATCTCCTCACGAACTGCCTTGAGCAGATGACCAGGGATGTTGTCTTGCTCCGACTTGGGGTAGACCACCAACAACCATATTTCACCGGCAGCGGTGCGCACGAAGTAGATGACGCGCACCCCGCCGCGCTTGCCTGTGCCGGCCCGAGACCATCGCACCTTGCGGCAACCACCGCTGCCTGGAACAATGTCTCCAGCCTCCGGATTGGCGCTGAGCCATTCAAAGAACTCCATGCGCTCCGCTTCACTCCAAAGCCTGTCTGCGTCAGCAGCAAAGGTGGGAGACTCGATGAGCGTGAACACACCAGCACTATACGTCAAAGACGGATAGCTGGCAAGTGGCCCCTTGCAATTGAACTCAATGTAAGCGGTCGCCTATCTTGGCAAATCCAGGATATTGGACGGAATATCCTCATTGAGGGCATCGGCTTCTCCTCTGTTTGGGGGAGCAATGGGCGGCGCGCACCTTGGCCAGCGGGCCGTTGATTGACACACTGTGTCTGTATCCACCTTTCGCCCTGGCCATGAAAACCGACTCCCATATCACCCAGCCTTTGCGCCTGCTGGATCAGTTTCGCGAGGTGCTTCGATACAAACACTATAGCTTACTGACCGAGCAGACTTATCTCTATTGGATTCGTTTTTTTATTCGCTGGCATGGGCGGGAGGGCCCAATGCGCCACCCCCGCGACATGGGCGCCGACGAGGTTCGGGCCTTCCTGACGATGCTGGCTACGCAGCGCCATGTGTCCGTGTCGACGCACAACCAGGCGCTCAGTGCGCTGCTGTTCCTGTACCGAGAGGTCTTGGGAGTGACCCTGCCGTGGCTTGACGACTTGAAGCGCCCGACACGTCCCAAACGCATCCCCTCTGTTCTGACGCAGGCTGAGGTGGCCGCAGTTCTGGGCGCCTTCGACGGTGAGATGGCGTTGCTGGCCAAGTTGCTGTACGGCACGGGCATGCAATTGAATGAAGGGCTGGGCCTTCGGGTCAAGGATGTCGACTTCGAGCGTCATGTAGTGGCGGTGCGCCAGAGCAAGGGCGGTAAAGACCGTGTCGTGATGCTGCCGCGCGCCTCGTCTGGGAGCGTGACCGGGCAAGCGGGCGGGCGGCCTGTTGCGGTGCCGGATGCGCTGGCTGCGAAGTATCCAGACCTTGGGCGGCGCTGGGGATTTCGCGACCCACTTGCTCCAGGCAGGTACCGACATTCGCACGGTGCAGGAGTTGCTGGGCCACAGCGACGTGAGTACGACGATGATCTACACGCACGTACTGAAGGTGGCGACCGGCGGCACCGTCAGTCCGCTGGATTCACTGCCGGCCACATGAGGCAGGCGCGCGGCCGCCGCCAAGCGGTTAGCTCTGTTTCCCCGTACTCAGGATTCACCGGACCGGGGCGGCAGTTGGCGCGCCGCCTCGATGCACTCGCGCAGTACCTTGGCATCGCCGACCTGGTTGGCCAGCAGCAGGATCAGGCGGGCGTTGAGCAGTTCGGACTGTTCCCGGGACAGGTCCTGGTGGGCGTCCAGCAGTTGCTCGTAGAAGCCGTCGGCGTCATGCAGGTTCAGCGCGGTCTTCATGCTTGCTCTCCGTGCAGCGGTGTTCCCATGCACACGCCCACGGCGTGCACCAGCGTCGCGTCGATGCTCTCGCCGGTGGCTGCGACGTAGCTGTCGGGACGGATCAGGGCCCAGGCGTGGCCGAACACATGACAGGCGCCCTGCAGGTGGCCGTGCGGATCGCGCACATGCTCCACGGCGCCGGCCGGGTCGTCCGCTCCCAGGACCTGGACGCAGCGCACCGGCGCCGCCAGCGAGAGCGCACGCAGGCGCTCGGCTGCCTGCTGGCTGGTGCCACCGAACACCAGCACCAGCAGGCCTCCATCGGCCCAGCCGACAAGGTCGTTGACATCGCCGCGCGTGCCGTCCGGCCACGAGAACGACACGTTCTGCACCGACTGGCCGCCGGTCGGCTCGCAGGCGCTGGATCGCGTGTAGCTGTTGGCGATGGCCATCCGGCCGGTGTTGACCAGCTGCCGCGCGAAGACGTATTGCCGCGCCAGGCTGAGCGCCGCATCACGGAACGTCTTCTCGATCCCGGGGGCAGGCCGCAGGAAGCGCGCCGTCCGGTTGGTGACCCGCACGTTCTGCGTCGCCGCTTCATGGCGCTCCTCGTGGTAGCTCTCCAGCAGGGCGGGCGAGGCCTGGCCCCGGATCACCGCGGCCAGCTTCCAGGCCAGGTTGTCGGCGTCGCCGATGCCCGTGTTGCCTCCACGCGCGCCGAACGGGCTGACGACCTTGGCGGCGTCGCCCATGAAGAACACCCGGCCGTGGCGCATGCGGTCGATGCACTCGCTGCGATAGGCGTACGGCCCCACCCAGACGATCTCCACCTCGCAGTCGGCGCCGAACTGCCGGGACAGGCGTTCGCGCACCGCTTCCTCGCGGCTGACATGTTCCGGGTCGGCATCGGGCGCCATCTGATAGTCGATCCGCCAGACCCCGTCGCCCATCAGGTGCTGCCAGACCGCGCGGTCTTCATTGAATGGAGCTTCTACCCAGGTATGCCGTTCCGCCGGCGGGTGCCTGGCGAAGCGGACGTCGGCGATGCACCAGCGGTCATCGCCCTTTCTGGCAGTGACCGAGGCACCCACCCAGCGACGAAACGGGCTGTGCGAGCCCGTCGCGTCGATCACAAGGTCGGCACGCATGCGGTAGTCGCCCGCCGGCGTGGCGACCGAGAGCGTGGCGCATTCGCCGTTCTGCTCGAAGCCGGTGACGCGGTTGCTCCAGCGGATATCGACGCGGCCGAGCTCGTTGATGCGCTCGACCAGAAAGCCTTCGATATAGAACTGCTGGATGTTGATGAAGGGTGGCTGGCTGGACAGGTTGTAGGCGCCCTGCTGGCGCAGGTCGAACGAATAGACCTCGTCCTGGCCGGCGAAGGTGCGGCCCACGCTCCACTGGATTCCCTTGGCCGCGATCCGCTCGTAGACGCCCAGTCGCTGGAATATTTCCAGCGACTTCTGGGTGTAGCAGATGCCACGCGACGAAGCGCCTTTCACACCGACCGAATTGTCCTCGTCCAGCAGCACTGCTGGAATGCGGTAGCGTGCCAGCGCGCAGGCCATCGTCAGGCCCGCCAGGCCGGCGCCGACGATCACGACGGGGTGATGGCTTGGTTGACCGGTGCGAAGCTCCGGCGGCTCCACGAACGGGTACTCGGGCAGGGTGTAGCCGGTGCCCTGCGTGAATTCATACCCCTGGGTGAAAGCGGTCGCTGCATAAGTGGCGGACATCAGGGCCTCCTTGCTCCATCGAATTGGCGCGGTCCCTGGCCAGTTTATGCCGGCCGGCAGCCCAAGCGGCGGCCTACTTGGGCGCGCGCTCGAATTCCGGCCGGTCGTTGTGCGGGGGCTTGAGCGGCTCGCTGGCCTTGCCCTTGGCGCGGTCCTGGCGCCACTGGTTCTTGCGCGCTGTCCAATCGGCCAGACGGCGATGGGCGGTCTTGCTCTCCTGCAGCATCTGGAATTCGTCCGCCAGCTGGGCTGTCAGCTCGAGCCGCACACCGTTGGGGTCGAAAAAGTAGATGCTGTGAAAGATGTGGTGATCGGTTACGCCCAGCACTTCCACGCCATGGGCTTGCAGCCGTGCCTTCATGTCCAGCAGGGCCTGCTGCGAGTCGACGCGGAACGAGATGTGGTTCACCCAGATGGGCGTATTGGGCGAGGGCAGGGCCGCCTGGTCGTCGCCAAGGTCGAAGAAGGCAATGAACGAGCCGTCCTGCAGCCGGAAGAAGAAATGCGTGTACGGGCAGTATTCGCCCGTGCTGGGGACGTAGTCGCTCTGGATGATGTGGTACAGCGGCAGGCCCAGGATGTCCTCGTAGAAATGACGGGTTTCCTCGGCGTCACGGGCCCGGTACGCATAGTGGTGCAACTGGCGGATCGGGGCCGGCAGGGGCAGGGCTGCGATGTCTTTCGGTTGGGCGGCCATGGGGTCTCCTGAAATTTACCAATGCGTAACGCGTTTACTATACCGTAACTGCTGCGAGCTCCCACGCCAGCTGTAGTGATGATTTACAATAAGTATTGATATGAAGCTTTCGATAGTCAAATTCAATGTAACGCATTGACGCAGCCAATTAGACGCAGTGTCCCAACGGGGCTAACCTGTACAGGTCGTTGACGTCCAAGTCAGGGCGTACGAGACATGTTTACCAACCCACCAGGAGAATCCCATGGCAGCACTCAAAGGCTCCAAGACGGAAGAAAACCTGAAGGCCGCCTTCGCAGGCGAGTCCCAGGCCAACCGCCGCTATCTGTATTTCGCAAACAAGGCCGACGTGGAAGGCCAGAACGATGTGGCGGCGCTGTTCCGCTCGACGGCCGAAGGCGAGACCGGCCATGCGCATGGCCACCTGGAATGGCTGGAGCAGTGCGGCGACCCCGCCACGGGCCTGCCGATCGGCCCGACCCGCGACAACCTGAAGGCTGCCGTTGCCGGCGAAACCCATGAGTACACCGACATGTACCCTGGCATGGCCAAGACTGCGCGCGAAGAAGGCCACGACGAGGTTGCCGACTGGTTCGAGACACTGGCCAAGGCCGAGCGTTCGCACGCCAACCGGTATACCCGGGCACTCAACGAGTTGGTTGACTGAGCCGAGGTTTGTTGAACGCAGAGGGCGCAGAGTGATCTTTGCGCCCTCTGCGTTCAAGAATACTGTGCACTTGCCACCGAAATTACAGGATAGAAGGTTCATGGCAACAGAAGGCAATCTCGAAGCGCCCACGCGCCATCCCGTCGACTGGAAGAACCCCGACTACTACGACGAGGAAAAGACTTTCCACGAGCTGGAGCGGATCTTCGACATCTGCCACGGCTGCCGCCGCTGCGTCAGTTTGTGCGGCTCGTTTCCCACGCTGTTCGATCTGGTGGACGAAAGCAAGACCGGCGAAGTAGACGGTGTCGACAAGAAGGATTACTGGAAGGTAGTTGACCAGTGCTACCTGTGCGACCTGTGCTATATGACCAAGTGCCCCTACGTGCCGCCGCACGAATGGAACCTCGATTTCCCGCACACCATGCTGCGCGCCAAGGCGATCAAGTTCAGCAAGGGGGATGTATCGTTTGGCGAGAGATTCCTGTCCTCGACCGACGTGCACGGGCAGTTCGCCGGCATTCCCATCGTCGTCCAGGTGGCCAATGCGGTGAACCAGACCAAGCCGGCCCGAGCCGCCATGGAGAGCCTGCTCAACGTCGACCGCAATGCCTGGCTGCCGGCGCTGGCCACCCGCAAGTTCCGCCCCAGCGTCCCAAAATCGACGGACTTCGCCGTGCGCGACGGCGCCAAGACACCGGGCAAGGTTGCCATCTTCGCCACCTGCTACATCAACTACAACCAACCGGGCATCGGCCACGACCTGCTCAAGGTGCTGGCCCATAACGAAGTGCCGTATGTGCTGGTGAACAAGGAAAAGTGCTGCGGCATGCCCAAGCTGGAACTGGGCGACCTCGAATCCGTGAGCAAGTCCAAGGAGGCCAACATTCCCGTGCTGGCCCGTTACGCCAAAGAGGGCTACGCCATCATCGCCGCGGTTCCCAGCTGCACCCTGATGTTCAAGCAGGAGCTGCCGCTGATGTACCCCGGGGATGCCGATGTGCAGGCGGTCAAGGAGGCGATGTGGGACCCTTTCGAGTACCTCATGGCGCGCAAACGCGATGGCCTGCTCAAGACCGACTTCAGCCAGCCCCTGGGCAAGGTCAGCTACCAGGTTACCTGTCACAGCCGGGTTCAGAACATCGGTAAGAAGACCGAGGAAATGCTCAAGATGGTTCCGGGTACTTCGGTGCAGACCAACGAGCGTTGCTCAGGGCACGCCGGCACTTTCGGCGTCAAGAAGCCGTATCACGAGCAGGCCATGAAGATCGGCAAGCCGCTGTTCAAGCGGATGTCGGAACACCCTGACGGCGGCTTGCCAGATTTCATCAGCTCGGACTGCCCGCTGGGTGGGCATCACATCAACCAGGGGTTCGAGCGCGACGCGCTGGGTGCGCCCCGGCTGGAGCACCCGCTGACGCTGGTTCGCATGGCGTATGGATTGAGTTAATTGTCTTCCCGGGCTTGACCCTGGGATCCATGGATTGCGGGTCACGCCCGCAATGACAACACGGGACCGATATGCAAATCACCGGAAAGATCACTCCCGACAGCCTGATGTCGCTGGAGGCCTACAGCAAGTTTCGAAAGGCCCACAAGGCCGACGTCATCGCGCACCGCAAGCTGCGTAGCGTGGCCCTGGGCGAACACGTCACGTTGCAGTTCGAGAGCGAGACGACGATCCGCTACCAGATCCAGGAGATGCTGCGCATCGAGAAGATCTTCGAAGAGGAGGGCATCCTGCAGGAGATCGACGCTTATGCCCCCCTAGTGCCGGACGGAAGCAACTGGAAGGCCACGATGCTGATCGAGTACCCCGACGAGAACGAGCGCCGGCGCGAACTGGCGCGGCTGATCGGGGTGGCGCAGCGGATGTTTGTGGAGGTCGAAGGCCACGCCCGGGTGCACGCGATCGCCGACGAAGACCTGGAGCGCGAGAACGACGAAAAGACCTCGGCCGTTCACTTCGTGCGTTTCGAGTTCACGCCCGCGATGACGGCATCCATCAAGGCCGGCGCCAGCGTCAAGCTGGGTTGCGATCACCCCAACTACCCGGCGCACACCAGCATTGGCGCGGAAACCCTGGCCTGTCTGGCCAGTGACCTCACGTAGGGGTGAAAAGATCGACCCGGTCGGTGATGATGCCGTCCGTGCCCAGATCGAGCAGTCGCTGCGCCGCCCATTCGTCGTTGACCGTGTAGCTCAGGCACCGGAATTGCGCGCTCTTGGCCTGAGTGACAGAGCTGCGGTCCCACAACGCGTGATTGCAGACGATGGCCACACATTCGAGCGAAAGCGCCGTCTCCAGCCAGCCCTTCCAGAGTGTGTCCAGCAACAGGCCACGGGGCAGTTCAGGTGCGGCGGCGAACGCGCCCTCCAGCGCCTGCGGACTGAACGACGTTAGCAGCGGCGGTGTCTGGCCGGCCCAGAGCAGTGCGGCCTGGCGGGCGACAGCCTCGCCCGTTTTTCGCTCGACACCGGGTGTGGGCTTGATCTCGATGTTCAGGAAATGGCCGTTGCGCAGGCAGAAGCCAGCGATGTTCTCCAGTGCGGGCAGGGGTTCGCCGGCGAAGGCCCTGGAATGCCAGCTGCCGGCATCGAGCCGGGCCAGTGCGCTCCATATCTGGTCTCCGCCGATTTCGCTGGCGCTGTTGCCGAGCACTGCGGCGGCGTTGGTTGTGCGCCGCAGCGTTGTGTCATGCATCAGGAACACCACCCCATCGGCCGAGAGCTTCGCATCGCACTCGAACATGCCGTAACCGTAACCGGCACCAACACGAAAGGCGGCCAATGTGTTCTCGGGCGCCAGCTTGCCGGCGCCGCGGTGCGCAATCCAGCGTGGATAGGGCCAGGGAGTCGACATGGTTTTCAGATGCGTTTGCCGGTGCCCGCGTCGAACCAGTGCACGCGATCGGGTCGCGGCGTGACGTGGAGGGTAGTG
>JANYAN010000174.1 GCA_025361305.1 Burkholderiales bacterium | reverse complement strand
CCTGGGGGTTGAAGATCCCGGCTGTCAAGGCGCTCACCGATGTGATGGACGTCGTCTGGATCGGCGCCATTCGGCTCTGCACTGCCACGGCTGTGTTGAGCTTGTGCCTGTGGGCGCATGATCGCCGCTGGCCGCGCTAATCCACTGCGTGTCATTCCCAGATGCGCCCCAGCCCAGGCTTCGTACGCGGATTCCAGGACTGGGCGCGAACGGCTCCCGCCGCGATTGCCTTGAGGCCTGCGTCTATCCCACGCCTCCATGAAGGAGGAGCAAGTATTTGCGATAGATCGTGCCAGTTCCAGCAGCCATCGCACACGCGAGCCCTGGTGTGTGATCGCTCTCGTAGAAGGTCACCCCATGTTCAGGCGTGAAGCTCGACCTGACCATCCCCGCAGGTTGAATTGGGAGGAGACCTGGAACAGCGCGCCACCATTGGCAGGGATAGCGTCCAGCGAACCAACGTCCGCGTGGGCACCGCGGAGGTAAACGCGCGTCCACATTGGCCACCGCAATGTCAGCCAGCGCTTCGACGATGTCCGCATCCGAAGACGGCCCAACCTTCAGCGCGCCTCAAGAGATCAGTCGGCCTTGAATCCGGATGCCTTGACGGTCGGCTCCCAGAACGCGCGCAAGGCACGGTACCTTTGTTGCGCTTCGCTGGGCGTGCCGGCACCCGCCGTAAAATTCAAGGCTGCGATCTTGTCCTGCAACTGCTTGTCGCTCAGGGCGGTTGCAATCGAGGAACTCCACTTCTGCACGACTGCGGCCGGCGTATTCCGGGGCAGGCAGACCGAAAAGATCGACGTCGCGGTCAGGTCCTTGTAGCCCAGTTCCGGGAAAGTAGGCACTTCCGGCACCAGGGGAGATCTCTGGTTGCCGGTGATGGCCAAGATGCGAATCTTGCCGCTCTTGTGGTACTCGGCGAAATCGCCCACGTAGGACGTGCCGGCGCCGAACTGGTTGCCGACCAGGCCCGGCATCATCGCAGCCGCACCCGAAAACGGAACGTCGAGCAGCTTCACGCCGATCTCCTTGCCGATCATCAGGCCCAGGAGGTAGGTGGGGCCGCCCAGGGCGCCATGGCCGAAATTAGCCTGGTCAGGATGGGCCTGGACCCACTCGACGTACTGCGCCAGGGTCTTTGCCGGCGAAGCCGCGGGGACAGCCAGGGCCATCGCGGACTCGGCTACGGTAGAGGCCACCACCAAGTCGAGGTCGGGATCGTAGTTCAGCTTCTGGTAGACCAGGGGATAGATGGTGCTCATGAAATCGGGGCACATCAGGGCGACGCTGCCATCCGTGGGCGCCGTCTTCAGGAAGTCGACGGCGATCCTGCCACCCGCACCAGGCTTGTTTTCGACGATCACGTTGTGCCCGAGCGGGTCCCGGATTTTCTCGGCGAGCATCCGGGCGATCGAGTCGAGCGTTCCGCCTGGCGCAAAGCCAACCAGTATCTTGTATGTTTGCTGCGCCACCTGGGCCTGCGCCCCCGGGACCAGAGCGGCGCCCATCGCGGCGCCGATGACCAACGCCCGCGCAAGGTTCTTGAGTGATTTCATATCCGTCCTGTGAAAGCCAGTGGAGTTGTAAGTTTATAGGATATGTCCGGACAACTGTAAAGCCGAGAAAACCCTTATAAGTTATCCTGACTCTACCCAGCACGCATGAACACGCGATCTTGTTCGGATAGATTGCATCTTCACCTTGCATGCCGAATTGCGCCTGCAGACGCCCTGGAGTCCTCGGACATTCCGACGCGATGCGATGCCAAGAATCTCCACGGCGCCACTTGATGCGACGCAGGAACAAGCTCATAATTTGTCTGGACAACATTCACAACCTTCGACGAAAGGCGAGACCGTGAACTTTCCTCTGCTTCCTGTCGAACAGATAGGTTCACCTCTGCGTGAGAAGATTGGGACGATTGAGGCGCTCGGCGGCGATGCGCGCTTCTTCCGATTTGCCGCGCATGCACCGCACGTCGTCCAGTTGTACTGGGTGCAGTTCTATCAGGACGTGTTCTTCAAGGGACTGCTGCCAGTACGTCTGAAGGAGATTGCGCGCCTGAGACTCGCGGCGCTGAATGGTTGCTCGTTCTGCCAAGTCGGTGATAAGGCGTCGGCCATTGCCAATGGAGTGACCGAAGACGAGGTCGAGGCGCTCTTCGGAGATGGGCAATTCCCGAGTTTCTCCGGGGCCGAGCAAGCCACCGCAGATGCCGCATCGCGGATGTCGAACTTCGACACCGAAGGAGTAC
>JANYAN010000165.1 GCA_025361305.1 Burkholderiales bacterium | reverse complement strand
CGCTTCGGACGCCGGCAAGCACATCACCGGCCAGTGGCTTGCGGTGGACGGTGGCGTCAGCGTTGTCACCGGCGGCTGAGACGCCATGAAATTCGGCGCCGAGATTCCATTTGTCAGTCACCTGGGGTTCGAGCTGCTTCTATTCGAAGGCGGGCACTCGCGGATCGATTATCTTCCGCTGCCTGAGCACCTCAATTCATTCGCCGTCACCCACGGTGGCGCTTGCATGACGCTGCTGGACGTGGCCATGGCGACGGCGGCGCGCAGCGTGCAGCAAGACATGGGCGTTGTCACCATCGAGATGAAGACCAGCTTCATGCGACCTGCCCGCGGCCTGCTCAGCGGCAAGGGCCGCCTGATGCACCGGACGGCGACTATGGCATTTACCGAAGCCACGATCTTCGACCAGGAGAGCCGGGCTTGCGCGCACGCGACCGGCACGTTCAAGTACGTCAAGCGCCTGCCAACAGGCCCGCGAAGCGCCAACCCGTTCAACGTCATTTCCACCGACTGAAGCCAAGGAAACCGCCATGCCAGCCAACAAACAAATCCACCTCGACAACCGGCCGCAGGGCGAGGCCACGGCGGCCAATTTCAAGCTCATCATGGCCCAGACACCGCCGCTGGACGAAGGCCAGGTGCTGGTGCGTCACCACTACCTGAGCCTGGACCCCTACATGCGCGGCCGCATGAACGATGCCAAGAGCTACGCCGCGCCGCAGCCTCTGGGCCAGGTGATGCAGGGCGGCGCCGCCGGCGAGGTGGTAGAGAGCCGCTCGCCCAGGTACGTGGCTGGCGACAAGGTAGTGGGCATGGGCGGCTGGCAGGAGTACAGCGTTGTCAACGCCGAGCAGCCAGGATCCCTGCGCAAAGTGGATACTACACACGTACCGCTTTCGCACTATCTGGGCGCTGTCGGGATGCCTGGCGTCACGGCCTGGTACGGCCTGGTCAAGATCATCGAGCCGCAGGCCGGAAAGACCATGGTCGTCAGCGCAGCCACGGGCGCCGTAGGCAGTGCCTTTGGCGTACTGGCCAAGCAGCGCGGCTGCCGCGCGGTCGGCATTGCTGGCGGACCGGACAAGTGCCGCTACGCGGTCGACGAACTCGGCTTCGACGCCTGCATCGACTACCGGGAGTACAAGGACGCCGCGTCACTGTCCAGGGCGCTGCGGGACGCCTGCCCGGACGGCATCGATGGGTACTTCGAGAACGTAGGCGGCCTGGTGCTCGATGCGGTGTTGCTGCGCATGAATGCTTTCGGGCGTATCGCACTGTGCGGAATGATCGCAGGCTACGATGGCCAGCCGTTGCCGATGACTTATCCGCAGCTGATCCTGACCAATCGCCTGAAGATCCAGGGCTTCATCGTCAGCGAACACATGGAAGTGTGGCCCCAGGCCCTGGCCGAACTTGGCACCCTGGTGGGTACCGGCAAACTGCGCCCGCGCGAGTCCGTTGCGCAGGGGATCGAGGCTGCGCCCGAGGCGTTCCTGGGATTGCTCAAGGGCAAGAATTTCGGCAAGCAACTTGTCAAACTCGTGTGAGGTTTCCCGGGAGAGCGCCATGAATGCGACGCATGATGTCTTCAACCAGGCCGACCCCCTGGTCGACTACAACCTGTTCGATGGCAACCAGGCTCTGCGCGGAGCGCTGAAGTTCAACGCCCCTTCGCTGGATACCGCTGAGCTTTCCGTGCTCGGGGCCAGACTCGGAAGCGCCGACATGCAATCGCATGCCCGCCTGGCAAACGTGCATGCGCCGCAGTTGCGCAGCCATGACCGTTTTGGCCGGCGGGTCGATGAAGTCGAATTCCACCCGAGCTACCACGCGCTGATGCAGGCGGCCACTGCGGCGGGTCTGCATGGCACACCGTGGACTTCGGAAGGTGCATCGCCGCATGTCCTGCGCGCCGCGGGCTTCATGCTGTTCACCGAACTCGAACCGTCGATCCTGTGCCCGATCTCGATGACCTATGCGGTTACCCCTGCGCTGCGGCGCAATGCCGCGGTGTACGACGACTGGCAGCCGAGGCTGACCAGCCGTGCCTATGATCCTGCGCTCAAGCCCTGGCGCGACAAGGCGGGCGTGACCATGGGCATGGGCATGACCGAAAAGCAGGGCGGCTCCGACGTGCGCGCCAACACGACCCAGGCGGTGCCTGATGGGCGAGATGGTTGGGGCGAGCGCTTCATCCTGACCGGTCACAAGTGGTTCATGTCGGCGCCGATGTGTGATGCATTCCTGGTCCTTGCACAGGGACCGGGCGGCCTGTCGTGTTTCTTCCTGCCGCGCGTGCTGCCAGACGGCAGCCTCAACGCCGTGCGCATCCAGCGGCTCAAGGACAAACTGGGTAACAAAGCCAATGCCAGTTCCGAGGTCGAATTCGAGCAGGCCACTGCCTGGCTGGTGGGCGAGCCGGGGCGCGGAGTGCCACAGATCCTCGAAATGGGAACCATGACCCGGCTTGATTGCGCACTGGGCACCAGCGGCCTGATGCGCCAGGCCCTGGCGATTGCGCTGAACCACACGGCCCAGCGCGAGGCATTCGGGATGAAGCTGATCGACCAGCCGCTGATGCGCAACGTGCTGGCCGACCTGGCCCTCGAATCAGAGGCTTCCACGGCGCTGGCGATCCGGCTGGCCCGCGCGTTCGATCGCACCGGGGACGAGCACGAGCGTGCCATGGCCCGTCTGCTCACGCCGGTCGCCAAGTTCTGGATCTGCAAGCGCGGCAGCCATTTTTCCCAGGAGGCCATGGAGTGCCTTGGCGGAAACGGCTATGTCGAAGAGGATGGCGAGGGCATCATGGCGCGCATCTATCGCGAAATGCCGGTCAACTCGATCTGGGAAGGTGCGGGCAACATCATGGCGCTCGATCTGCTGCGGGCGTTGCGCAAGGCCGATGCCGCAGAGGCGCTGGCTCTGGAACTGGCTCCCGCCAAAGGAGCCCATCCTGAGCTGGACCGACTGGCTGCTGCGCTGCCCCACCGGGTCGAAGCGATGGCCACCGAATTGGAGGCGCGCCGTCTGGCCCAGGACGTCGCGCTGGCCGTGCAGGCTTCGTTGCTATACCAGAGCGCGCCAGCCGGCGTCTTCAGTGCGTTTTGCCAATCTCGTGTCGGCGGCGATTGGGGCCAGGCGTTTGGCGCACTTCCGGGCGGCACCGATTTTGACGCCATCATCGCGCGCGCCATGCCACGCCAGTCACCGGGAGTTTCGTCATGACCGAGTTGATCCTGCATCACTATCCGATCTCGCCCTTCTCCGAGAAGATCCGGCTGATCCTGGGGCACAAGAAGCTGGCCTGGAAGTCGGTGGTCATTCCACCGATCATGCCCAAGCCCGACGTGCTCGCGCTGACGGGCGGCTATCGCAAGACACCGTTCATGCAAGTGGGTTCAGACATCTACTGCGACAGCGCCCTGATCTGCGACGTGCTGGAGCACGTGCAGCCCGAGCCGACACTGTACCCCCCGCACCTCAAGGGCGTCTGCCGGGTCTTCGCGCAATGGGCGGATACCACGCTGTTCTGGGCTGCCATGGCCTACAACCTTCAGCCCAAGGGCGCAGCCAGTTTGTTCGCCGGTGGTCCACCCGAGGCAGGCCGCGCCTTCGGTGAGGATCGCAAGGCAATGAGCAGCGGCATGGTCCGCCTGCGGCCAGGCGATGGCACTTCAGCCTACCGCTCCTATTTGCGCCGCATCGCACACATGGCAGAGGAGCACGACTACCTGTTCGGCATCGAGCCCTGTGTCGCCGACTTTGCAACCTATCACTCGCTCTGGTTCACGCGCCACCGCGTGCCCGTGATGGCCGACATCCTTGGCGCCACGCCGGCCGTCGGCGAGTGGATGGACCGCATGGCGGCCATCGGCCATGGGGGAATGGAGAAGTCCAGCTCTTCAGATGCCGTCGAGGTGGCCAAGCGCACCGAACCGATGGCCGCCGGCGCCAACCTGTTGATCGACAGTGGCTTCCAGGACGACCACGCCATAGCCCTGGGCAGCCGCGTAACGGTTACGGCCGAAAGCTTCGGACCCGAAGCGACCGAAGGCGAGCTGGTTGCCGCTACCCGTATGCACTACACGCTGCGCCGTACGGACGCACGCGCCGGCACCGTCCATGTGCACTTCCCGCGGATCGGCTACGTCTTGC
>JANYAN010000151.1 GCA_025361305.1 Burkholderiales bacterium | reverse complement strand
CTTGCCGTAGCCCCAGATGCCCAGCGTCTTGCCCTTGAGCACCGTTCCCAGGCCGAAATTGGCCGGCATCGACGCCGACTTCATGCCCGATTGCTGCCAGCCGCCGTGCTTGAGCGTGGCGATGTACTGAGGCAGGCGGCGCATTGCCGCCATGATCAGAGCCCATGTCAGTTCGGCCGGAGCCACAGGAGAGCCCGTGCCCTCTGCCACGGCAATACCGCGCGCGGTGCACGCATCAAGATCGATGTGGGCGCCGGCGCGGCCGGTCTGGGAAATCAGCTTGAGGCGGGGAAGCTTTTCGAGCAGCTGGCGGGTGATCTGCGTGCGTTCGCGGATCAGCACAATGACGTCGGCATCGCGCAATCGTACCGACAGCTGGCCGATCCCCTTGACCGTGTTGGTATAGACCTTGGCCGGATATGCCTCAAGTTTGGCCGCGCAATGGAGCTTGCGCACCGCATCCTGGTAATCGTCGAGGATCACAATGTTCATCCCCGGATTGTGCCTCGGCCGAGACACGGCAAGCGGGCTTGCGACCGACCGGGTAGCATCGGGCGTTCGATAAGCCAACAGGAGATTTCATGTCAATTTCGATGTCATCGGCCAGCCTGCCGACCTTCAAGACCACGCTGGGTAATTTGAGCCATATCCTGGACAAGGCGATCGCCAATGCCCAGGCACGAAAATTCGACCCGTCTGTGTTGACACAGTGCCGTCTGGCGCCGGACATGCTGCCCTTCACACGCCAGGTGCAGATGGCCTGCGACAACGCCAAAAACGGCGTGGCCCGGATCTCGGGTGTGGCCGCGCCCAAGTTCGAGGACACCGAGACCACGCTGGAGGAGCTGAAGGCGCGAATCCAGAAGACGATCGACTACCTCGCCACTGTCAGACCCGAGCAGCTCGACGGCACTGAAGACAAGAGCATCACGTTTCCGGTAGGCCCCGACAGCACGCGCACCATGACTGGCGAGGCCTACCTGAAGCACTGGGCTTTTCCCAACTTCTTTTTCCATGTGACCACTGCCTACGCGATCCTGCGGCACAACGGGGTGGACCTGGGCAAGAAGGATTACCTGGCAGGCGCGAACGCCTGAGGCCCAGGCGGAACCGGGCCGCTTAGCGTGTGATTGGCTCGAGGGCTGCCAGCCGCTCGAGCTCGGCGCACACATCGGCCATCCGGCCCGAAATGATCATGCGCCCGGCGCTGGCCGGCCCGCAGCACGTCTCGACCACGCGCACTACGCGCAGGGTCTTTCGCACTTCGGGTCGGTACCCCGCGCCCGGTGGTTGGATGGCTGGCCGTGCCGCAACGTGGCGCTGCGGCTGCGTAAGCCACGCAGCCAACGCCCGCATGGGGCCCAGTAGACCATCGATCGTGAACAGCGCTATTCCCATGTGACGCTCCATGACATCAGAGGTTGAACACAGGCAGGATTGCGAGGCACCGGCTACCGCAGGGTGATGGCTTACGCCATACGCCCGCCACCTGCGGCCACCGGAATTTGCTGCTACATGAGCATGGTGTTTCGGATCAGGCCAACGGCCAGGCCCTCTATCTCGAACGGCTCGCCCGGCTCCACGACGATTGTGGGGTAGTCGGGGTTCTCAGCGTGCAATTCGATCAGGTGCTTGTTGCGGCGGAACCGCTTGACGGTGACGTCGTCGCCCAGGCGCGCGACGATGATCTGGCCATTCTTGGCCTCTTTGGTTGCCTGGACGGCCAGCAGGTCGCCGTCCATGATGCCAGCGTCGCGCATGGACATGCCGCGCACTTTAAGAAGGTAATCGGGCCGGCGCTGGAACAGGGTGTTCTCGACGTAGTAGGTTTGGTCGACATGCTCCTGCGCGAGAATGGGCGAACCGGCTGCCACCCTGCCGATCAAGGGCAGTGCCAGCTGGGCCAGGCTTTGCAACGGCAAGGAGAATTGCTTGATTCGGGACTCATTGATGGAGCGCAGGGCCTCGCTCTTGAGGCGGATACCGCGTGAGGTGCCGCTGACCAGTTCGATGACGCCCTTGCGGGCCAGGGCTTGCAGGTGTTCCTCGGCTGCGTTGGCCGACTTGAAGCCGAGCTCGTCGGCGATCTCGGCCCGGGTGGGCGGCGCGCCTGAGCGCGCAATGGCGCTTTGGATCAGATCGAGGATCTGTTGTTGGCGGGCGGTGAGCTTGGGCGTGTCGATCATGGCGGCTGCTCCAGAGGGTTCACTGTCTTAATATCCAGTAGCTGTATTTTTAACCAGTTTTTGAAAGCGCGCAAGTGATCGACGGGAAAATCGTTGTTTTGGGCACAGGGGGCACGATAGCCGGCACGGCGGAAAGTGCTGGTGACAACATCGGCTATGTCGCGGCCCAAATCGGCGTTGAGCAGCTCGTGGCTGACATGGGTGGCCCCGGTGATACAAGAATCGTGACGGAGCAGGTCGCCCAGATCGACAGCAAGGACATGGACTTCGGGGTCTGGGAAGCCCTCGCGCGGCGCTGCAGTCACTGGATTGAGCAGCCCGACGTGGCGGGCCTCGTCGTCACCCATGGCACGGACACCCTCGAGGAGACGGCCTGGTTTCTGCAGTGCGTGGTCGCGGCGGCCAAGCCGATTGTCCTGACCTGTGCGATGCGGCCGGCCACGGCACTTGCACCCGACGGGCCGCAGAACATTGCGGACGCCATTGCGGTTGCGTCAGCGCCTGGCGCCAGTGGCGTCGTGGCCGTTTGCGCGGGTGTCATCCACGACGCCCGCGATGTGTGCAAGAGCCACACCTATCGCCTGGATGCGTTCAGCTCGGGCGACGCCGGGCCAATTGGTTATGTCGAGGAGGGTGGACTGCGGCTGGTTCGGGCGTGGCCAAAGGGGCACATGACGGGTTTGCCGCCCGGCATCGCATTCCCCTTCGAGAGTACTACCTGGCCGCGGGTGGAGATTGTGCTGAGCCATGCGGGCGCCCGCGGCGAGGTTGTCGATGCACTGGTGGCCCAGGGAGTCGACGGGCTGGTCGTGGCGGGCACTGGCAACGGCACCATTCACCATGCCCTGGAAGACGCGCTGGGTCGGGCGCAGGAACGAGGGGTCACCGTGGTGCGCGCGACACGCTGCGCCGATGGGCGAATCATCGGCGGCGGCGCCGGTCGTTTCGAGGATTCGCAGGGCCTGTCGCCGGTCAAGGCGCGCATTTCGCTGCTGCTGGCCTTGCTGGAGGCCCAGGCCTGACCCGACGTCTCAGCTGGACAGGGCCTGCATCGCGCGCGAGGTGATTTCGTCCACCGTCCCCGTGCCGTTGATGGCGCGGTACTTGGGTGCGCCGGCCGGGTCGGCCTTGGCCCAGCTGGCGTAATAGTCCACCAGTGGACGGGTCTGCGCGGCATAGACCTCCAGCCGCTTCTTGACCGTTTCTTCCTTGTCGTCGTCACGCTGGATCAGCGGGTCACCAGTGATGTCGTCCCTGCCCTCAACCTTGGGCGGGTTGAACTTGACATGATAGGTGCGCCCCGAAGCGGTGTGGGAACGCCGCCCGCCCATCCGCTCGACGATGGCATCAAACGGCACGTCGATCTCCAGCACGTAGTCCAGCTTGACGCCCGCCGACTTCATGGCATCGGCCTGCGGAATGGTGCGGGGAAACCCGTCGAACAGGAAACCCCTGGCGCAGTCGGGCTGGACAATTCGTTCCTTGACCAAACCGATGATGATTTCGTCGCTGACCAGCGCGCCCGAATCCATCACCTTCTTGGCCTCAAGGCCCAGCGGTGTACCGGCCTTCACGGCAGTGCGCAGCATGTCGCCGGTGGAGACTTGGGGGATGCCGTATTTCTGGCAGATGAAGGTCGCTTGCGTGCCTTTGCCTGCGCCAGGTGCGCCCAACAAGATCAGTCTCATGAATGTCCTCGAGATGGTGTGAAATCGGCTGGCGCCGACGTCGATGGCCCACGCGCCATGCCGCGCCTCGTTGCGAACGAGGATAGCACGCGTGCCTTGCGCAGACTTACATTCGGCCGGCCGCGAAAAGCGCCCGAACCCGTGCCAGATCTTCGGGTGTGTCGACGCCCGGACCGGGCGCCGCATGGGTGACGTGGACGGCGATCCGGTGTCCGTGCCAAAGGGCCCGCAACTGCTCGAGCGCCTCGACCGTTTCAATTGGCGCCTGCGCCAGCGCCGGAAACAAGCGCAAAAAGCCCGCCCGGTAACCGTAGATGCCCACATGACGCAGCGGCAGCGGTGTTGGTAGCGCCTTGATTCCTGCGGCGAACCCATCACGCCACCACGCGATGGGGGCGCGGCTGAAATACAAGGCCATTCCCTGCGCGTCGGTGACGACCTTGACGACGTTCGGATTCGTGAACTCGTCGACCCGGTCAATTTCGTGGGCCGCAGTGCTCATGGCCGCATCGGGGCGGCTGTCCAGCAACTCGGCGACCGCGTCGATCAACTCGGGCTCGATCAGCGGCTCGTCGCCCTGCACGTTGACCACGATTTCCTGATCACCCAGGCCGAGCAGGCTACTGGCCTGGGCGAGCCGGTCGCTGCCCGAAGGGTGGTCCGCGCGGGTCAGGACGGCTTCGACGCCATGCTGGCGGCACGCGTCCAGGATCGCAGCGCTGTCGGCTGCAACGACGACCCGTGTTGCCCGGCTCCGGCCGGCGCGCTCGGCAACGCGCACGACCAGCGGCTTGCCGGCGATGTCGGCCAGCGGCTTGTCCGGCAGACGGGTCGATGCCAGCCGTGCGGGGATCAGCACGCAGTAGCCGGTCATGGTGGGGTCAGGCCAGCGGCGTGCGGGTGTGAATTGCCTCGAGCTCCTCGTCGCTCAGGGGTCGCGCCTGCTCTTCGAGCAGGATGGGGATGCCGTCGCGGATCGGATAGGCCAGCCGGGCGCTGCGCGACAGCAGCTCGCTGCGGTCGCGGTCGTATTCAAGGTGGCCCTTTGTGACGGGACAAACGAGCAGCTCAAGCAGTTTAGGGTCCATGGGCCGATGATAGCCGCGCGTCCAGGCGGCGATCCAGTTCTGCCCAGAACGCCGGCTCGGCATCGAAGTCGAGCGCTACCGCCCAGGCATCGGGTCGATGCTGCCATAGCTTGACTGCGTCCTTTTCGGTGCAGATCAGTTCATCGCCCAGGTCGCTGGGAAGGGTGCCGGCGTCGAACGCATCGTGGTCGGGCAGCGCCAACGTCTGCGAGAGCGTCAGCCCCTGGGCTCGCAGCATGGCGAAAAACGCCGACGGATTGGCGATGGCCGCCACGGCGCGCAGCGGCCGCGCCCGCAGTGCGTCCAGTGGGGTCGTCTGGCCGTCGGCGCGGCGTGCGAAGGGCCTCAATGCGCGCTGAGCGGAATAGCCGGCAATGCCTGCGGGTGCGCCGTGGCACAGGACCAGATCCACCTGCCGGGGCCATGGCTCGCGCAGCGGGCCGGCCGGCAGCAGCCAGCCATTGCCGGTGCCGCGCGAGTCGAACACACAGATCTCCAGATCGCGGCGCAGGGCGTAGTGCTGCAGGCCATCGTCGCAAACCAGCACGTCGGTGGCTGGGTAGGCGGTCAGAAGGGCGCGGGCGGCCGCGGCCCGGCGCCTTGCCACGAACACCGGAGCGCCGCTGCTTTGCCGGATGAGCAGCGGTTCGTCACCGACTTCGGCGGGTGCACTGTCTGCGAACACTTCGCGGCAGCCGTGGCCGGTGCGCCCGTGACCGCGCGACACAACACCAGGCTGCAGGCCTCTGGCCCTGAGGTGCTCGACCAGCGCCATGACCACCGGTGTCTTGCCCGACCCTCCGGCAACCACGTTGCCGACCACGATCACCGGGACGCCGACAGATTCGGCGGTTAGCAGTCCGAGGCGGTACAGCTTCCTGCGCAAGGCGGCTACGGCGCCGAACAGGACCGAGAAGGGCCACAGCGCCAGCGCCAGCGCCCCGCGCCGCAACCAAGCGCGCTGGAGCGCCTGGCCCATCGTCAGCGCTTCCCGGCCTGCGCCGATGACTGGGTCGCGAAGGTGATCTGCGTCAGCCCCGAGCGCCGCGCGGCCTCCATCACGGTGATCACAGACTGGTGCGCGGCTGTCGCGTCGGCGCTGATGATAATCACCGTATCTTTGCCGGCCTTGGCTGCGTCGAGCAGTGCCGTTGCCATCGCATCGACGCTGCGGCCGGCCACCGGCATGCGGTTGACGGTGTACTTGCCATCGCTGGCGACGCCGACGATGACTTCCTTGGCGTAATCGCGCTGGGCATCCGCATCCGCGACGGGCAGGCGCAGCTGCAATTCGGTGAATTTGCTGTAGGTCGTGGACAGCATCAGAAAGATCAATACGACCAGCAACACGTCGATGAACGGGATCAGGTTGATCTCCGGTTCATCCTTCTTGCGCGACCGGAAGTTCATTTGCGCAGGGCGTTCAGGTGACGAACGAAGCGTTCAGCCGACAGCTCCAGCGTGAGCAGGTATTCGTCGACCCGGGCGCGAAAATAGCGCCAGAAGATGAGTGACGGGATCGCCACGATCAGGCCAAACGCGGTGTTGTAGAGAGCAACCGAGATTCCGTGCGCCAGCTGGGCCGGATTGCCTCCGGTAGCCCCGCCCGTGGGCGACTGGGACCCGAAGATCTCGATCATGCCGATCACGGTGCCCAGCAGGCCCAGCAAGGGCGCCGCGGAGGCAATCGTGGCCAGCGCCGCCAAGTAGCGCTCCAGCCGGTGGGCAACGGCACGGCCGGTGTTCTCCATGATGGCCCGCAGGTCGTTCTCGCTGCACCGGGGGTCGGAGTTCAGGGCCCGAAAGCCGCTGGCCAGGACCTCTCCAAGGCAGGAATTCTGCTCGAGCTGGGTTACCACGTCGGGCGACGGCACGGCGGTGCGCGACACCGCCAGGGCCTCATCGAGCAGCCGTGGTGGCGCGATGCGGCTGGTCTTGAGGCTGATGAACCGCTCTATCACCAGGGCGAGCGCGATGATTGAGCAGGCAACCAGCGGCCAGATGGGCCAGCCTGCGGCTTGTATGATCGAAAGCAATGAGGGTCTCCGCGCGAACTGCGAAATGCTTGGGTGCGGGCGATTATCGCGTACCCGGCCGGCCCCGGGGCTCATCGGGCCCGCGTAGGATGCGACCCACAGAAGTTGTGGATAACTTTGTTGACAAGCGGGTCCCCTCGCCCCGCAAAGCCGCGCCAAACCTTCAACGTGTCAAATCGATGACAATTTGAGCAGAATTTTCATCAATGAAATCAATAAGTTACTCCGACAAATCAGCGATTGCCGGGGAAACACCCGGAATTGCCGCACCGGGGCTGTCGCTGTGGACTACGTTTGGCCCGCAGACGGCCCCAGTGGCCGGTAGTTGATGATGGGACCAGGACTCGGCCAAGCCCCGGCACCGCGGATCTGGCAGGTCGGCGCCTTGTGCCATGCGGCAGGCGAGGCCCTCGATGCGCGCTTCAACCCGGTGGCCGTCCGTGGCGAAATCTCAGGGTTCTCGCGCGCGTCCAGCGGCCACTGTTACTTTGCCCTGAAGGACGAACAGGGCCAGATCCGGTGCGCCATATTCCGCCGCGCGGCCAGCCTGCTGGACACGCTGCCGCGCGACGGCGATGTGGTCGAGGTGCAGGGGCGCCTGGCCGTCTACGAGCCACGCGGCGATTTGCAGCTGATCGTCGAGACGCTGGCGCCGGCCGGGCAGGGCGCCTTGTTCGAACAATTCATGCGGCTCAAGGCCCGGCTCGAAGCCGAAGGCCTGTTCGCGCCGCAGCGAAAGCGCCAGCTACCTGTGCTACCGCGCGGGATTGGCGTGGTCACCTCGCTGGGAGCCGCCGCACTGCACGATGTGCTCACG
Organism: Burkholderiales bacterium; assembly: GCA_025361305.1. Classification (GTDB taxonomy): domain Bacteria; phylum Pseudomonadota; class Gammaproteobacteria; order Burkholderiales; family Burkholderiaceae_C; genus Ramlibacter. The sequence goes on along the minus strand of JANYAN010000151.1, from coordinate 6,914 downwards.
GCGCTGCGGCGACGGGCACCCCACGTTCCGGTCATCGTTGCCCCGGCGGCCGTGCAGGGCGCGCAGGCGCCGGCCGAACTGGTGCAGGCGCTGGAAAGTCTCGATGCCTTTGCCGCCGCAGGGGCAGTCGACGTCGTCCTGCTGGTGCGCGGTGGCGGAGCCATGGAAGACCTTTGGGCCTTCAATGACGAGCAGCTCGCGCGCGCCATCGTTCGCTGTCCGGTCCCGGTGATCAGCGGCGTGGGGCACGAGACCGATTTCACGATCGCCGATTTCTGCGCTGACGTCCGCGCACCCACCCCCACGGCCGCCGCGGAGCTGGCAGTGCAGCCGCTGGAGACGTGGTTGCTCGCGCTCGGACAGGCGCGCGAGCGCCTGGACCGCGCGGCGCTGCGCCGGATCGACGAAGGTGTGCAGCGGCTGGACCTGGCTGCCTCGCGCCTTGGCCGGCCCTCGAACCGGATCTCGGGCCAGCGCCTGGCCCTTCAGGGCGCGTCGCACCGGCTGCGCCATGCACTCCTGCGGCGGCTGCAGTCCGAGTTTCATCGCGGCGAAACTGCCGAGCGCGGCTTCAGGCAGGCGTTTCAGCGCCGCCTGACGCTGCTGCACGATGGGCTGGAGCGATCTCGCGTGCGCTTGCAACTGCTCGATCCCGTGCTCGTGCTGCAACGCGGCTATGCGCGGGTGACCGACAGCCAGGGCAGGGTGGTGACACGGGCGCAGGATCTCTCGGTCGGGCAGGAACTGCGCCTGCACCTGCCACAGGGGCAGGCGGGCGTGAAGGTCGATCGGCTGTTCGTGGACGACAGCGGCGCGCCCTGACCTGCGGTCAGAAGCCGTTGTTCTGCTGCGCGACCATGCAGAACAGCATCGGAATCGAAAGCATGGTGTTGGCGCGCGAAGTCAGCATGGCCAGCCGGGCCGCCTTGGCCTTTTCGGCAGGCTCGACCGTCACGATGCCCAGTGCCTTCTTCTGGTTCGGCCAGATGATGAACCAGACATTGAACGCCATCACCAACGCGATCCACATGCCAATGCCGATCGGGGTGAACGGACGCTGCAGCGCCAGTGCCGACGCGATGTAGCCGCTCATGATGGCCAACAGCAACCCGGTGATCACGGTGGACAGCGCCGCCCAGCGGAACCAGAACAGGGCTTCGGGCGCGATGACCTTGCTGATCGCGGGTTTTTGCTCGTCCGGAATCTTGGGCATCGAGGGAATCTGCACGAAATTGAAGTACCAGAGCAGGCCGATCCAAAGCACACCACTCAGGACGTGCAGCCAGCGCATGAAGAAAGCCCACCACGCGTCGCTCCCAGCCACATTGGCGCCGGTAGCCAGCACCATGAGGACCAGAAGCACGACGCCGGCCAGCAGCGTGCGGCCGAGAGACTGGAATATCGCACCCATTGTTGATTCCTTTTGAAGAGACGACCGGCCCATTATGAGAATCAATCGGGTCCGACGCAAGGAAGGAAGCCCGGCGCGGCAACACCGGACAATCGCGACGCTCTCCTACAATGCGCCGCTGGCATGGCACGTAGCCTGCTTCAGGATCCCATCAACTGACGACAGCACACCACATCATGGAACACACCCTCTCCGCACTCCCCTACGCGATCGACGCTTTGGCGCCGCACTACTCGAAGGAAACCCTGGGGTTCCACCACGGCAAGCACCACAACGCCTACGTGGTCAACCTCAACAACCTGCAGAAGGGAACCGAGTTCAAAAACATGACGCTCGAGGAAGTCATCAAGAAGTCCTCGGGTGGCATTTACAACAATTCGGCCCAGATCTGGAACCACACCTTCTTCTGGAACTGCATGAAGCCCGCAGGCGGCGGCGAGCCCTCGGGCGCACTGGCCGCGGCCATCGACAGCAAGTGGGGCAGCTACGCCGCTTTCAAGGAAGCCTTCGTGAAGTCGGCGATGGGCAATTTCGGCTCGGGCTGGACCTGGCTGGTCAGGAAGCCAGACGGCAGTGTGGACATCGTGAACATGGGCGCGGCCGGAACGCCGCTGACCACTGCTGACAAGGCGCTGCTCACGGTCGACGTCTGGGAGCACGCGTATTACATCGACTACCGCAACCTGCGGCCCAAGTACGTCGAAACCTTCCTCGACAAGCTGGTGAACTGGGGCTTCGCCGAGGCCAATTTCAGCTGACGCGAAGTCAGCGCGGGATTTCGAAGGGCTTGCCGGCCAGCTTGGAGCCAGGCCGGATGCCCTTCTTCGCAAACCAGCCCTGGTTCATCTCCAGCACATAGCGCACCGGCTTGGTCGAGCAATGCGAGTCGGTTGTCTGGGGCTTCATGTCGGCCAGGTTGACGATGGTGCCGTCGTCGGCGACAAACGCGGCTGTCAGGGGCAGCAGAGTGTTCATCATCCAGAAGCACTGCATCGATGGCTGCTCGAAGACGAACAGCATGCCCTCGTGCAGAGGCATTTCCTTGCGGTACATCAGGCCCACCGCGTGCTGTTCGCTCGTCAGGGCGACCTGGGCGTCGATCTGGTGCATCCCGGCTGACATCCGAATGTGGGGCAGGGCAGTCTGCGGTTCCTGGGCGCCGGCTGAGGCAAGGAGGCTGGCCAGCGCAACGCAGACCAGCAAGGATCGGAAGCTTTTCATGTCCCGCATTGTGCCGCGCCAATGAAAATGCCCGCCAGCGGCGGGCATTCGGGTGGCGCAGGGGCTCGAAGAATTACGGCTTCTTGGCTTCAGCGGCCGGCTTGACTTCCGCAGCCGGCTTGGCGTCCTTCTTGGCTGTCTTCTTGGCCTTCTTTGCCTTCTTGGTCTTGGTGGCCTTCTTTTCGCTGGAGGCAGCCTTGTCGTCCTTCTTGGCCATGCCCGTGGAGGCGGCCGCAGACGGGGTCGCCGGCGTGGCGGCGGTGGCCGGGGTTGCCGGTGTGGCGGCCATCGGGGCGCCGGCGTGCGAAGCGGCGAACGCGGTCGACACGGCGAACAGCGAGGCGATCAGGGTGGCGAGGAGCTTGTTCATGGTGGTTCCTAAATTTGCGGGGTCAATTTTTCGAAAATCCTCCCTCAAATCGGAAGGCCCATTCGTAACGGGAGTTGCCCGGAATCGGTTGACATGCACCATAAAACGAAAAGTGCCCGCCGAAGCGGGCACCCTTGCGTCACGCAGAAGAATTTACTTCTTGGCCGAGGCCGCCGCGGCAGCCGAGGCCGCCGGCTTGGCGCCGGAAGCCGCGGCCTTGGCGCCAGACGCGCCGGCCATCGGGGCGCCGGCGTGGGATGCGGCAAATGATGCCGTGACGACAATGCTTGCAACCAGGGCTGCGAGTAGCTTGTTCATGTTCTGAGTCCTTTGGATGGTGAAATTTTTTCGAAAAAATACCCGCCGCGTACCGGAAGGCACTGCTTCGAACGCGGTAACCCGGGGGGCGGTTGACAGGAATGTCCCGCGGTCTGCTTGAGCCGCATCAAGTAAGCCGGTCAGGATCGCGCCAGTTTCGCAGCTAAAATTCAGTGCCCTTGCCCTGCCGGCTCGGGCCGAGCACCCCCGATTCCCTTCTGGAGACGTTTTTTCCATGTACCAGCACATCAAGGTGCCTTCCCAAGGCCAGAAGATCACCGTCAACGCCGACATGTCCCTGAACGTGCCTGATCAGCCGATCATTCCCTATATCGAGGGCGATGGCACGGGCCTGGACATTACTCCGGTGATGCTCAAGGTGGTGGATGCCGCCGTGGCCAAAGCCTACGGTGGCAAGAAGAAGATTCACTGGATGGAGGTGTACGCGGGCGAGAAATCGACCAAGGTCTATGGCCCCGACGTCTGGCTCCCCGAGGAGACGCTGCATGCGGTGCGCGACTACGTCGTGTCGATCAAGGGGCCCCTCACCACCCCGGTCGGCGGCGGTATCCGCTCCCTCAACGTGGCGCTGCGCCAGCAGCTTGACCTGTATGTGTGCCTGCGCCCTATCCAGTACTTCAAGGGCGTGCCCTCACCGGTCAAAGAGCCGGAAAAGACCAACATGGTGATCTTCCGCGAGAACTCGGAAGACATTTACGCGGGCATCGAGTTCGAGGCCGAGTCGGACAAGGCCAAAAAGATCATCAAGTTCCTGCAGGACGAGATGGGGGTCACCAAGATCCGCTTCCCGAACACCTCCGGTATCGGCATCAAGCCGGTTTCGCGCGAGGGCACCGAGCGCCTGGTGCGCAAGGCCCTGCAGGACGCAATCGACAACGACAAGCCCAGCATGACCATCGTGCACAAGGGCAACATCATGAAGTTCACCGAAGGGGGCTTCCGCGACTGGGCCTATGGCCTGGCCCAGAAGGAGTTCGGCGCCCAGCTGATCGACGGCGGCCCGTGGTGCAAGTTCAGCAACCCCAGGACCGGCAAGGAAATCATCGTCAAGGACGTCATCGCCGATGCTTTCCTGCAGCAGATCCTGCTGCGTCCGGCCGAATACAGCGTGATAGCCACGCTCAACCTCAATGGCGACTACGTTTCGGATGCGCTGGCGGCACAGGTCGGCGGCATCGGCATCGCCCCGGGTGCCAACCTGAGCGACACGGTCGCGATGTTCGAGGCCACCCATGGCACGGCGCCCAAGTACGCGGGCAAGGATTACGTCAATCCCGGCTCTGAGATCCTCTCGGCCGAGATGATGCTGCGCCACATGGGCTGGAAAGAGGCCGCCGACCTCATCATCAGTTCGATGGAAAAGTCGATCCTGAGCAAGAAGGTCACGTACGATTTCGCCCGCCTGCTCGAAGGTGCGACCCAGGTCAGCTGCTCGGGCTTCGGCCAGGTGATGATCGACCACATGTGAGGCGCTGGCGCGCCGTCCGGCGCGGCTACTTGCTGAGCAGGTCGCTGTGGCCGGAGGCGTGAAACTGGGGCGCGCGCACCTTGGAGTGCCGGGTTGAGCGTTCCGCCGGCGCGTCCGACAGGGGCTCGGACCGCGCCAGGGGGGCTTCCGACTGGATGTTTTGTGCCAGCTGGCCCTTGGGTCCCTCGGAAACCTCGAAAGTTACGCGGGAGCCCTGTTTCAGGGTCTTGAATCCGTCCATCGCGATGGCGGAAAAGTGGGCGAATATGTCCGCCCCGCCACCATCGGGCTCGATGAATCCGAAGCCCTTCGCGTCATTGAACCATTTGACTGTTCCGGTGGCCATTCTGATCGGCTCCTGCGTTCCCTCGACTCGGACGGGCAAAGTGTCCGGGATTCGGGGGGAGGCTGTCAACTTTTTCACATACTTAAGTTTTCGCCCCGGTGTCGCTTGAATGTGGCGAATCCGTCACCAATTCACCCAGATGCAGCGGTGAGCAGGCCTGCTCTATAGAATGAATTTCATGGCAAACAAAACACCCACACCGGCTCCGGTTGCGCCCAGGACGCGGCCGAAGGACGATGACGGCGGGTCTGTGGTGCTGGAGCGGCGGACCCAGAAGACCAAGCCGCCGCAGATGTATCAGGTCGTCATGCTCAACGACGACTACACGCCGATGGAGTTCGTGGTGGTGGTGATCCAGGAATTCTTCAACAAGGACCGGGAAACGGCGACGCAGATCATGTTGAAGATCCACCTTGACGGCAAGGGTATCTGCGGCGTCTATTCAAAAGACGTCGCAGCCACCAAGGTCGACCAGGTGCAGGACGCAGCGCGGCAGGCGGGGCATCCGCTGCAATGCGTCAGTGAACCCGTTGAATAAAGCCGGGTCGAATCGATTTACAGTGCGTCAAGCAAGGCAGAAGGAAATCTCATGATTGCCCAGGAATTGGAAGTCAGCCTCCACATGGCATTTGTGGAAGCGCGCCAGCAGCGCCACGAGTTCATCACGGTCGAGCATCTGCTGCTTGCCCTGCTGGACAATCCCAGCGCGGCCGAAGTGCTGCGCGCCTGCTCGGCCAACATCGACGATCTGCGCAAATCGCTGGCCAACTTCATCAAGGACAACACGCCGCAGGTGGCTGGCACGGACGATGTCGACACTCAGCCCACACTGGGTTTCCAGCGCGTCATCCAGCGCGCCATCATGCATGTGCAGTCCACCGGCAATGGCAAGAAGGAAGTGACGGGCGCCAACGTGCTTGTGGCGATCTTCGGCGAAAAGGATTCGCACGCCGTCTACTACCTGCACCAGCAGGGCGTTACCCGCCTGGACGTGGTGAACTTCATCGCCCATGGCATCAAGAAGAGCGACCCGCCCGAGCCGGCCAAGAGCAGCGAGTCGAACGCCAGCGAGAGCGAAGAGGGCGGCGAGAAGAACGAAAAGGCATCGCCGCTGGAGCAGTTCACGCAGAACCTGAATCAGCTGGCCCGCGACGGCAAGATCGACCCGCTGATCGGGCGCGAGTACGAGGTCGAGCGGGTGATCCAGATCCTGTGCCGCCGACGCAAGAACAACCCATTGCTGGTGGGCGAGGCCGGTGTCGGCAAGACTGCCATCGCCGAGGGCCTGGCCTGGCGCATCACACAAAAGGAAGTGCCCGACATCCTGGCCGAGTCCAATGTGTACTCGCTGGACATGGGCGCGCTGCTGGCGGGCACCAAGTACCGCGGAGATTTCGAGCAACGCCTGAAGGGCGTCCTCAAGTCGCTCAAGGACAAACCCAACGCCATTCTGTTTATCGACGAGATCCACACGCTGATCGGTGCCGGTGCGGCGTCGGGCGGCACGCTGGATGCCTCCAACCTGCTCAAGCCGGCGCTCAGCTCGGGCGCGCTCAAGTGCATCGGCGCGACCACGTTCACCGAGTACCGCGGCATCTTCGAGAAGGACGCGGCCCTGTCGCGGCGCTTCCAGAAGGTCGACGTGGTCGAGCCGACCGTGCAGGAAACAGTCGACATCCTGAAGGGCTTGAAATCTCGCTTCGAAGAGCATCACGGCGTCAAGTACGCGGTGGCGGCTCTGCAAGCTGCGGCTGAATTG
>JANYAN010000008.1 GCA_025361305.1 Burkholderiales bacterium | reverse complement strand
GTGCGCGCAGCACGATAAAGGCCGCCGGGACCTCGCCGAAGCGCTCGTGTGCCACACCCACGCAAGCGGCATCGCGCACATCCGGATGCTTGCGCAATACCTCATCGATCTCCAGCAGAGAGAGCTTCTCGGCGCCGCACTTGATGATGTCGTCGGTGCGTCCGCGAATGAAGTACCAACCGGCGCTATCGCGGTAACCAAGGTCGCGCGTGTGAAGGTAACCTTCGGCATCGAAAGCGGCCGCGGTTCGTTCGGGGTCATGGTAATACCCGGGCGTCACGATATCGCCGCGCACGCAGATTTCGCCTTCCACGTCACCGCCCTGCAGGATCTGCCCGGTGTGCTGGTCCTTCAGGACGACTTCGCAGAACTCCTTGTTGGGCTTGCCCGCCGACCCGGGTGGCAGGTCGCCCTCGTCGCGGTAGTACAGCGTGGACGACAAAGCCCGCACCGGCATGAGTTCGGTCATGCCGTACATGGCGCCGACCTGGGCGCCCTTCTCGCGCATTGCTTCCTGTATTTCCGGTGGGACGATTTCGCCCGCAATGTGGGTTCGCAAGCCGTTGATGTCGAGTTCCTTCCAGGACGGATGGCGCATCAGGTCGCGCAGCATGGTGGGCACGATGTAGTAGGCGAAGTTCACCTTGTGCTTCTGGATGATGCGCACCACCCGCTCGACGTCCCAGCCTTCGCTCCACAGCAGCGTTCCGCCCACCATGACCAGCCGCACCGCATCTGCAATGCCTCCGCTGTGGAACATGCCAACCAGCGACAGATTGCGGCAGTTGCTGTTGACACCGGCCAGGAAGATCGAACCCCAACACGAAGTCTCCAGCTTGCCGTGGGTGAAGATCACGCCTTTGGAGGCACCCGAAGTGCCGGCCGTGAAGTTGATGGCGGCGATGTCGTCACGGCTGCGCGGCTCAACGCGCAATTCGGCCGGTTTGCGGCCTGCCAGTTCCGAAAGGCTGTCGAACCCCGCATGGCCCCCCACTGTCGTAAGCACTGCGATCCCCGCGTAAGCGCCGATCAGGTCCGCCATTGCGCCAAACTCTGACGCCACGATGGCAGCCTTCGGTTTGCAGCGCTCGATGTCGGCGTGGAACTTCTCCGGTAACTGTTTGTGGTTTAGGCCGCTGAAAATCGCGCCGATGCGCATTACCGCGAACATGATCGCGACATGCAGATAGTTGTCGCGGATACAGGTCACTACTACATCGTCGGGCCGCACACCCAGATCTTCGTGTAGCACCCGACCGATCCGGTTTACCAAGTCCTGCAGTTCGCTATAAGTGATGCCTTCGTCCGAGGCATCGACGATGGCGGTTTTGTCAGGGTATTCGGTTGCCGCGCGCTCCAGCCACCAACTCAGATTCATGTCATGTCTCCCTATTTTCGGTTTCAGGTTGTTGCCACAACTTGCCGTTGTTCAAGCGCAGTGCCGGCGAAAGCCGCACGGGCCGTCGACGACCTCTTCCAACAGCACCCCGTTTGCATCGTAGTCCCCACTATTCTCGAAGCGATAGGGAATCGGCCGGTTGCGCCATGCATCCGTAAGCCGCGTGATGTAGCGCTCCCGCATCTGGTCGAAGTCCTGTGCCGTGGCCCTGACAGTCTGGAACGCCACGAATGGCGGCAACGCCTGCATGCCGGTGTAGTGAAACAAGCCATGGTTCAATGGAAACAGCAGATCATCGATCGGCCCATTGATGCCGTGCTCGGAAAACTGCCCGTCACGGCCACCGGTAGTTACTGCCAGCATGGCGCGACGCCCCGCCAGTCGCCCTTCGCCATAGCGCAGCCACTGTCGAGTACCTTCCTTTGGTACGCCAATCGCCAGCCCGTGCACAAACACGCGGTCTATCCAGCCCTTGAGGATGGCGGGAACACTGAACCACCACAAGGGGAACTGAAGCACCACCACTTCGGCCCACAACAACTTCTCCTGTTCCTGGGCAATATCGGCCCGCTGCCGGTCACTGGCATAGGCTTCGCCGCTGGCGCGGTGGTACACCAGTCGGGCGGCCGGGTCGCGCGCCGGAAAGTCGTCTGCGTCCGCCTGCGCCTTGAACCCCATCGCATACAGGTCGGAAACCCGTACCTCGTGCCCGGCCGCCGTCAGCGCCTGCACCGCGGCGTCCTTGAGCGCGCCATTGAGCGAACGAGGCTCAGGATGCGCATAAACGATGAAGTAGCGCATACGGGAAGTGAGGGCTATCGGCCCTTCCAGACGGGTTTGCGACGCTCCTTGAACGCGCGTGGACCTTCGAGCCCGTCGTCGCTCAGGTAGGCCGCTTCGTAGATGCGATG
>JANYAN010000102.1 GCA_025361305.1 Burkholderiales bacterium | reverse complement strand
CCTCGTGCAGTATTGCCTCTGCATCCTTGTACGTGTCGTCAGCTCTCGTATCGGCTGCCGCGCCCTCGACTTTTTGGCCGACCATGATGATAGACAGCAGCACAAGTTGCAGAAAAGTCTGCGCGATCCACGAAATCAGGGCGCTCGTACCGGTATGTATTGCCTCGGGAAGGCTGATAAGCGCAATGGCGGCGAATGCATAGGCACACCACATGGTGCCCACGCCCTCGGTGATCTTCTCGCCGAGAAGTGCGTTGAAGCGTTCAATCGGGCTTACCGCCCGGGCCTCGGGCTTGGGTGCGTTCTTTTTTCTCGACTCGATGTGCGGGTGTGGATGGTGGTCGTAGATTTTCATGGTGAGCCCCAGTTTTCATCAGGTGGCGCTCACTATATCGTTCGATGTCACATTCCCAGGTCAAGGTCGTCCGGTCGGGACAATTGCCTTACCAGCAACGATCCGCCGCTGACGGTCGTATCGATCGTGGCCACGGACAAGGTCCCGAGCCCTAGCAAATAGGTTCCTTTGGAGATCACCGCGCCAAGCGGAATCGTTGAGGTATACGCAATGGTGACCCCATGCACCGACACATAACTGGGCGAACCGGCAACGGGAGCCGCGTCGGCGGGGCCAGCCACGGCCGCCAGATTGCGCGGCAAGGCGTGGATCACCGCAAAGTCGGTCGCCTGGAGATTTCCGCCTGAATCAACCAGGGCACTCATGACGACAAACGCGGTCTTGCCGGAAAGATAGGTCTGGAAATTTGCGATGTTGAATGTCGGACGCGGATCGACGGTCCGATCGGCGATGCGCGTCATCGCCGCCACCGCAGCCGTCTGCCCAAGCACGGTGACAGAATAAGTGGCTGTGGTGGGCCCAGCGGCAACACCAGTCAGTGGCCCCACCAGCACGACCCGCGCCGCGGCTGCGCGATGCTCGCTGGTAATAGATGTCGCCACCACCGTCGTGCCGTCCGCTGCAATGGTCCCCGACAGTTCGACGTCATCGCCCACAGAAGGAATCTGGCCCAGAGGCAGCGCTGACCCATTGACCGTGATGCCGCGCACGATAAATGTCGAAGTCCCGGAGACGCTCGAAACTCGCCCCTCGACCTCCACCGTGGCATTCGGGGTTTGCGGCAACAGGGCAGCCGTACGCCCATTGGTGGGAGCGAAAGACGTACCAACGGGCGCGGTCGCGCCACGAGCAGCAATCACGTTGCCAGCTACTGCCAACGCGGCACAACTTGTCGCTGAGCCGCGGGCCGCGCAGCTAGCGCCGCTGAGATCCACGGTCTCGGCACCGATGCTCACGGTGGATGTTCCGTGAACCGAGGTGATCTGCCCTTCGACCTTGAACGGCTTGCCGGCGCTGTAGTCATCGATGCCGATGTACGTTGCGATAATCTGGATCCCCGATGCCCCCGAAAAGAGGAAACCGTGGACGGCCAGGTACGAGCCCGGCACCGCACCACTGGTGACGCTCAAGCCTGCCTGGTTGGCGATGGCCGCACACGGGCTTGACGCCGCGCTCGTGCATGCGCGGTGATCTACGTACGCGGTCGACGCGGTGAGCTGGATGGTCTGGCCCATCACGACCAGAGTTCCGGCCGCGGTGTTGCTCGAATCAACAAATCCGCGCACGAGCGGACTGAAGTGGATCTCGGCCGCATCCGGGGCGTCCATCGTGCTGTCGACTGCGCCATGCACCGAGACCACCATACCGACATCCAGGCCGTTCGTATTGGAGGCAGTCAGCCCGGTATCGTCGTCAATGACTTGGGCATGGCCCGTGTTGAACTCATGCCGGTTAACGAACACACTGCCAAACGCAGTAACGACGCCAGATGAAACCGATGCGGTCGAGCCCGGCATGGATGAAGCACTGCTCTGCGGCGTGGCAGCGTCGCCCGAGCCGCCGCCGCATGAAGCCAGCATGGCGAGCATCACTATCGCCAGGGAGGCACCGACTGATGAATGAAATCTGGTGACGTTCATGATGTGCTTTCCGTTGCATATCGACGCAGCGCGACCACTAGCTGCAGAACACTGGCAGGATAGCCCCAACGTGCACTTTTGTGTTTCACTGACCAGTCAAGAATTTGTGAAGACTCGCAAGCAGGCGTTACGTGGCGGTCGTTCCCATTTTTGCTACGGCTGGACTGCGAAATACGGGCCTGCGCCATTCGGGGTCGCACGCTGTTCCCAGGGCCGCCCAAGCCGGTTGCGACAGCACGAGGAAGGAACACAGCAACAGCTTCAAGAACCCGCCATCCATGCCGGGGATTGTGTTCGAAGCATTGCGCGCCGGGTGTGTATGCCGGGTAAAGACGACAGCGGGATTGCGCGCGATCTATCTGGGTCTGAAAAGGGGCAGCGATTCTCGTGGTGGATGACGACCATGTTGCATCGCTTTCCGAAAAGCAGCACGTTTGACCGCCGCCTGCAGGATACCGACCTGGCCTACCTGTTCTCGTCGGAGAAGGCGTTGGCGTCACTGGCCGAGAACTACGTCGGCCTGCCATTCTGACGACGCGGCCACGCCTCAGCGTCGGGCGCTCGGGCGCGCACTCACGTTGGTGAGCACCCTTTACATGCGCATCGAGGAGGCGCTTCGGAAAGCCTGGCGAGTCCAAGGCACTCGCAGCGGCGTCCGCCATCCCAGACTGAACCTCAAGCGCTGATGCCCCATTTTGAACGCTGCCGAACGCGCGCA
>JANYAN010000079.1 GCA_025361305.1 Burkholderiales bacterium | reverse complement strand
TCCGTCGCTCAGCGATACCAGGAAGACACCGGCCAGCCCATGCTGGTGGACAACCGCGGCGGCGCAGCCGGGATGATTGGCGCCGATGCCGTGGCCAAGGCCCCGGCCGACGGCTACACGCTGCTGCTGGCCTCGGCCGGGCAAGTGACGATTGCTCCCTACCTCTACGAAAGACTGTCCTACGATCCCCTGGCCGACCTGGTGCCCGTCTCGCTGATGATCGAGACGCCCGTCGCTCTGTTCGCCAGCGCAGCCTTCCCCGCGCAAACGCTCGCGGAAGTCGTGGCGTTGGCGCGGGCCAAGCCGGGCACGATCAGCGTGGCCTCCACGGGCAGCGGCAGCGTGACCCATCTCGCGCTCGAGTTGTTCGCCCAGCGCTACGGACTGCACTTTCTGCACGTGCCGTACCGCGGCGCCGCGCCGGCCTTGAACGATCTGGTGTCCGGCACGGTGTCGCTGATGTTCACCGTCGTTCCCTCGGCCAAGCCCATGCTCGATGCGCAGCGCGTCCGTGCGATCGCCGTGGCGGCACCCAGGCGCACAGCGGTGCTGCCCAATGTGCCGACGTTTGCCGAGGCCGGATTTCCAGGCGCCAATGTCGGCGTCTGGGTGGGCGCGATGGCGCCCCGGGGAACACCCGAGCGTGTCATCACGCAGCTCAATACCGATCTGTCCAGGGTGATGGCCCATCCGGACGTGATGCAGCGCATGGCCGGACTGGGTGCTGAGGTGGTCAACACCGGGCCCCGGGAATTCGGCGCCATGCTCAAGGACGATGCCGCCACCTGGCAGCGCGTGATCCGGGCCGGCAACATCAAGCCGGACTGAACCACCGGTATTGCGACCACAATCGTTCTGGAGCCGACATGCTGGATCACAACCGTCCCCTGGACACCCGTTTCAAGCAAATGCTTGCCGACGGCCGACGCCTGCGAGGCATCTTCAACACGATCCCCTCTCCAGCGATCGTGGAGATGTGCGGCTTTGCCGGCTTCGATTTCATCATCATCGACAACGAACACGGCGCCGCCGACCTGATGACCACCGAACATATGCTGCGCGCGGCGCGTGCCAGCGGGATCGTGTCGATCGTGCGCTGCCTTGAACAGGACATGGGACGTACGCTGGACCTGGGTGCCAGCGGCCTGCAGATCCCCATGGTTGGCACTGCACCGCAGGCCGCACGCCTGGTCCGACAGATCAAGTATCCCCATCCGGATGGCAAGGGTGGCGCAGGCAACGGCCTGCGCGGCAGCGGCTTCAGCTCGAGGGCTGCCGGCTACGGCGCTTTCGGGGGCGACGAACACGCGAACCGAAGCAACGACGGCGTCACGCTCACAGTGCAAATCGAGACGCCCGAGGGTGTGGCCAACGCGGCCGCCATTGCCGCCGTGCCAGGCATCGACGCGGTATTTGTCGGCACGCACGACCTGGCACACACCATGGGCTGCGAAAGCCGGGTAGGCGACCCGGCCGTTCAGGCCGCGGTGGAGAGCGCGCTGAGGGCGATATCAGCGGCCGGCAAGTGCGCTGGCATTCCGGCGCCGACACCGGCCGACGAGGAGCGCTATGCGGGCTGGGGTGCGCGCATGTTCGCCAATGGCGCGGCCGGCCCGATCATGAAGGCGCTGCGCGAAGCGGCCCGTAAGGCCTGAGCTCACATGAAACGCTGGCCCCTGATCGCCGCCCTGGTCGCCGCCGAGGCCCTGGACCAGCTGTCCAGCCTGCACTGAGGCGGCAATCGCGCGCCGGCTTGACCTGCCTCAAGCCGACCGCCAGCGCCGCGTCAATAATGAAGCGAACCCGACAGGAGAGCCCCGTGAGTGAACACCCCGCGCGCTTGAGCTTCGAAGCCCTGGACGCGTGCCACCAGCAGATCCAGGTCCACCTGGGTGAATTGGCCGCACTGGCGCAGCGCATCCGCGAGGGTGGCGTGGACGCCAGAGCCCGCCTGCAGGCCGGTGCCATCGATACCTTCTTCTCTGGCACGTCGCGCCGCCATCACCTGGACGAAGAGAAGAACGTGTTTCCGCCCCTGCTGGCCAGCGGCGACGCGGAGCTGGTGGCCACTGTGCACGCCCTGCGTCAGGACCATGGCTGGATCGAGCAGAACTGGGCC
>JANYAN010000061.1 GCA_025361305.1 Burkholderiales bacterium | reverse complement strand
CGAGGTCAAGAACATGCTGCTCAGTCAGGGCAACGAGATGGGCGGCGGCACGCCGGAGCAGTTCGCCGCGCTGATCAGGAGCGAAACGGTGAAGTGGACCAAGGTCGTCAAGGACGCCAAGATCGATCCGGAATGAGCAGCCCTTCTTTCAGCGCTGCTCGATCGTCTCGACCACCAGGTCGACCGAGGCCTCGTCGCCCAAGTTGATGCGGATGCGTACCGGCAGGTATTGCAGGCTTGGGGCGAACCACATCTCGGCCGTGATATTGCCGCGCGGGTTGGCGATCGGCCGCGGCGTGAGGTGGACGGCCTCGATTTCGCCGAGCTGAGGCGTCTGCAGCAGTTCGCGGTCGAGGACATCGTAGGTCCACTGGGCTATCCCGCCGGGCCGCGCCATCCACAGCGTCACTGCGGTGCCGGCTGTGAGTACCTCGCGACCGGTGGCAAAGCGATGCGCGAGTTCAACGAACTGGCTTGCTGTGTCCTGGACGCCTTCGGGTAGCGGCACCGATTCGCCGTTGTCCAGAATGACGGCTCGCTCGGCGAACCGCACGGCCCTGCGGCTGCCGCGGCGCAGCTCTTCGTAGCTGCCCGGGCGCAGGCCCTGCTCCGTCACCTCGCCCTGGCTGACCAGCACCAGGCTTGCCAGCAGCGTCACGTCAATCTCCACCCGCACTTCATATCGGGCTGCCCGGCGCAGCCACTGCACGCGGGCACTGCCGTACAGCGGGCCGCTGCGAAACCGTCCGCCGAGCCGGTAGCTCAGGCGTGAGACGGGCGGCCAGCTGTCGGCGGTCACTTCGGCGCTGGCCGCTGCGGTGGGTGGCGCTGCGACGGGCGTGGCTGCGCTCGCAGCCGGTTCGGGTGCTTCGATCGGTGCGACTGGGCCCCGTGCCATCGCCTCGGAAACCGGCTCGGGATCCGCCGCCGTTGCTGTTGCCGTGGGCAGGCTTGGTGTCATTGTTGCGAGCCGGTCTGTTGAGCGCACCGGCCGGACTTTGGCGCTGGTGCCCGTCGGCGCAGCAGGTGCAGGTGGCGGAGCCTGCGCCTGCAACATTCGCGTAAACAGGGGTATGGGCATCGCAGGCAGCACGGGCGCCACGACCAGGCGGGTCGCGAGCCAGTCCATGAGCAGTGCGTGGGCCAGAAAGACGGCTACCGCCAGGGCGAGCAGCCGGACACCAGCGCTCAGGGGTGCACGCCGAGCCACGGCTGGGTCAACCCCGCGTCACCCAGCACCAGCCGCCAGGTCGTGACAGCGGCCGGTACGGCAAGCTCCAGCCGCAACAGCTTGCGGTCACGTGCCACCAGCGCGGTGACCTTGCGGTGGGTGCCTGCATAAAGCAGCAGGTCATCGATCTTGGTCATGCGCCACGCCGTGCCAGCCACCTCAACGGCCAGCCACTCGTCGTTTGCCGCAAGACCGGCCCGCTCGGCCGCGCCGCCCCGCAGCACGGTCTTGATCTGGACGCCCGGCGCATCGCCAAGGCGCAAGCCCAGGCGCTGCTGCAGCTGCGCTGGCTCCTCAAGTACCGCTACGCCGTTCTTGAGGAGCAGTGGTTCCAGCGGGAGTTCGTGGGTGCCGTGGACCCAGGAGGCGATTTCCCGCGTGAACGCGCGGCCGCCCAGCTCCTTGAGCACGGCGGCGAAATCAGCCTCGCTCATCGGGCCGGCCTTGCAGCGCTGCCACAGCGCGCGCATGACATCATCCAGGGTGGTTTTGCCCTCAGCCCTCAGCGTGAGGTCGAAGCAAAGCGCCACCAGCGCGCCTTTGGTGTAGTAGCTCACGGTCGAGTTGGCCGTGTTTTCGTCCTGCCGGTAGTATTTGACCCAGGCGTCGAAGCTGGCCTGAGCGACCGACTGCACGGCCCGCCCGGGCGTCTGCTGCACCTGGTTGATCGTCTTGTTCAGCAGCTTGAGGTAGAGGGCGTCGTCGATCAGGCCGGCGCGGCGCAGCAGCAGGTCGTCGTAATAGCTGGTAAAGCCTTCAAAGAACCACAGCAGCTCGGTGTAGTTCTCCTGCGTGTAATCGTAGGTGGCCAGTTCGGCCGGGCGCAGGCGCTTGACGTTCCAGGTGTGAAAGTATTCGTGGCTGATCAGCCCCAGCAGCGTGGTGTAGCCCTCGCCCTGGCGGGCCTGGCCCAGGCGGGGCAGATCCTTGCGCGTG
>JANYAN010000023.1 GCA_025361305.1 Burkholderiales bacterium | reverse complement strand
GGTGCAGGTGCAGGTGCAGGTGCAGGTGGAGCGCCCCAGCCTCCTGCTCCATCTCGCTCAGTCCGGCGAAGGGCAGCGCGCAAACCTGTGCGTCTTCCAGGGCGACCGCGCCGCCGGTGTGACGGTGGTGGGCGATGCCGTCCAATCCGATGGTCTCGCCTGGCAGGTGAAAACCTGTCACCTGCTCACGCGCACCGGCCGCGGTCATGAATGTCTTGAACGATCCACCGCGGATGGCGAATAGGGAGTCGAATGCCTCGCCGCCCCGATACAGGGCCATGCCCCGCGTGACCTTGCGAGGCGTCCCTGCGAGGGCCTCGAACCGGAGAACCTGCTGCGGGCTCAGACCTCTGGGGATGCACTGGTCACGCACCTTGCAATTGGCGCAGGCCTTTCCGGCAGAAGCTGAGGGGGCGTGGGTATTGGGCTGGCTTGGGTCCATATGCAGGAGCTTCGATTCGCTCTTGCAGAATTGTCGTTGGGCCGGCGGCCGAGCGCTTGACGAGGATCAACGCGTTGCCAGTACACTGCCGCCCGAAGGCAAAAACCCTGGAGGAGACGATGAAAGTACTTTTGAAGGTAATGGTGATCGGCTTGCTGGCCATCGGTGCCGTGGGCGCACGGGCGCAAAGACCGACGCCGCTCGAACGTGGCAAATACCTGATGGAGGGAATCGTTGCGTGCGGCAACTGTCACTTCGCTCGCGGCGACAAGGGCCAACCGCTGTTTGAAAAAGGATTGTCCGGAGGCATGCTTTTCGACGAGCCGCCATTCAAGGCCTACGCGGCCAACATCACCCCGGACGCCGACACCGGCATCGGTAAATGGACCGACGCCCAATTGGCCAAGGCTATTCGCGAAGGGGTGCGGCCTGACAAGAGCCTGATCGGGCCACCGATGCCGATCGAGTTCTACCGCCATATCTCGGATGACGATCTGGCCGCCATCATTGCCTACCTCAGGGCCCAGCAGCCGGTGAAGAACAAGGTTGCCAAGTCGGTCTTTAACATGCCGTTGCCGGCCAGTTATGGCCCACCGGCAGGGCACGTTGCCGCCCCTGCACGGGCCAACATCGTCAAGTACGGCGAGTATCTGGCAAACATTGCCCACTGCATGGAGTGCCACACTCCGCGCAGCGACAAGGGGATGCTCCTGCTGGACAAACGTGGCGCGGGCGGCCAGGTGTTTGCGGGGCCTTGGGGCGAAAGCGTCTCCCGGAACCTGACGCCGCACAAGACCGGCCTGAAAGGCTGGACCGACGCGCAGATCATGACGTCAGTGCGCACGGGCAAAGACCGCAACGGCAATCCGTACAAGCCGCCGATGGGGTATGACTTCTGCAAGAACGTCAACGATGCCGACACGAGTGCGCTGATCGTCTATTTGCGATCGCTCAAGGCGCAGGATTCGACCGGCAAAAAATAAGGCGGCAAACACCGGGCAACTCAATGCCGCCCGACGCCCACCGCCTTTGGTTAAAGCGCGATCAGCGCCCGCCGATCACTTTTCGCCGGACTTGATCTCACCCTTTTTGACAGCTGCAGCGGCCGAAGCCTTGCGCGCAGCGGCAGCGGCCGCCTTTTCATCGGGGGTAGCCGCCTTGGTCTTGCCCATGCTCTCGTTGGTTTCGCCAGCGCGCTCGGTCTTGGCAGCAGCGGCGGCTTCGGGCTTGCGAGAAGCCTTGGCGGCATCCTTTTCGGCCTTCGTGGCCTTGGCAGACGAGGCTGCCATGGCGCCGGATGCGTCGGCTTCGCCCTTGCTGGTCCCGGCGACCGGGGTCTTGGTGGCTTGAGCGAACGCGCCAACAGCGAACATCTGTGCCAGAGCCAGGCTCAGCGGAACAAGTAGTTTCTTCATCAGGTAATCTCCATCCGTGGTTTAAGGGAAGCGAAGCTAGGTTTCGACGTACATCAGGTCCGATAGGCCCAGTACCCCCCAATAACGCAGCCCGAAGGCTTCGCGTTGACGGACCGGCAATGCCTGGGATCGCGGCTCAGCTTCAGGACATTGAGCCATTGGACTTGACATGCGTCAGGGGGGGATCATACCGCGCAGCGGCTGGCCCCCTGAAGGCGTCAGGTCGGGGTCAAGGTCTGGCCTGCTGCCGCTGGTATTCGCCTCGCTTCATCGTGAGGTAGCTGTCACGCTCCACCTCGTGCAGCTGGCGCGCGTATTTCTCGGTGGCGTCGAACCACAACTCGAACCGTTTTGCCGCCTGTTGTGCCCCCGGGACCGGAATTCCGGCAAGATAGGCCTCGATTGCGAGGTAATAGCGCATGGTATTGCACTCCACCACGCCGCGCATGCCACCGATGTACTCGGACGGGGTACCCGGCTGGGACGCCCCCACCGTGGTGAAGCCAACCTTGCCGGCACCGGCCGTGGCCAGGTAGAAACTCATGGCCAGCCGGCCGCCCGTCCCGTAGCCGAAAGCGTAACCCATGTGGATGAACGTGCGTCCGGCCCCGATGGATACGGCCTCGACGACCATGCGATAGTCCAGCGTGCCAAACGGTCCTTCCGGTGCATCCAGTTCGATATCGAAATACTCGGGCGTCACGGTCACTGCTTTGTACGAGAACGACAGCAGGCTGGCTTCCTCCACCGGTTGGTCGTATTTCTTGCCCAGCCGTACGTCCAGAAGGGTCGCCCCGCCCTCGGTCCTGCGGCGGCACAGCTTGGTGTTCAGGTGCAGGATCATCACGTCGCACCAGTGATCCGGGTCATTCAGGGCGGCGCTCACGGCGGCAAATGGGTGGTCGAGCACGGCATAGATGTCGCCCTGGATCTTGCGGGACGCTTCAACCGACTCAATGTACAGCGGGCCGCCAAACTGGTTAATCGCCAGTTGCGGTCCGAGAGCGGCATGTCG
>JANYAN010000552.1 GCA_025361305.1 Burkholderiales bacterium | reverse complement strand
CCAGCGGCGCGGTCGTGTGATTGATGCCTAGAGCCCAGACTGCCATCGGTGGATTATAAAATTTGCCTGATTCATGACTACTTGAGCTTTCGCAAGTCCCCCCGCATGGGCCCGCTGGACCTCATCATCCACCTTTTGAATTTCGCGGCGCCGGCACTGTTTCTGGCCGTTGCGATGCCCGTTGCCGACCGGGTGCTCGGCCGACGCCGGATCAAAAGCGTCGCGTGGTGGCCACAGATCGCTATCAATTTGATAGCTGGCCTGGCCGTACTGGGCGCCGGTCTGGCGCTTTTTGGCAATGACGGCAAGATGGCGACGTATGTGGGCCTGCTGATCGCGGTCGCCAGTGCCCAATGGCTGGCAGGCCGTCACTGGCGCAGCTGACGAACCCGGACGGCGCCGCGGCTCGCGTGGATAATCCCGGCCATAGCCGCCCCAACTCCTATGCCGCTTCCGCTGCCACCGGCAAGATCCTCGGATGACCAGACCCTTCGCGGGCATTTGAGCGGTGCCGCGCCCGGGTGGATTGCGCCATGAAGGCGGCGCAGGCGCAGCCGGTGACGGCCGAGTTGCGGCGCTGGATTGTCCAACAGAGCCAGGCCGGGCATGGCGCCGACTTGATACTGAAGTCGATGCTCACTTCGGGTTGGACCGCGGAGGTCGCGATTGCCGCGTTGCAGGCCTCGATGCCCGGACATGCGGATGGCAGTGCGTCGGCGCAGGCGCTGCCGCCACGGGTAACTGTCCCCGAGCCAAGCCTTGAGGGGTCGCCCCTTTATCTGGAGACTGGCGACCGGCGCGTCTGTGTGTTGCAGTCGGTGCTCCAGCCGCGATTGCATGTGTTCGGCAATCTGCTGTCAGACAGTGAGTGCGACGCCTTGATCGCTCTGGCCCGGCCGCGACTGGCGCGTTCGCTGACTGTGCAGACCACGACGGGGGGTGAAGAAATCAACGCCGACCGGACCAGCAACGGCATGTTCTTCCAGCGCGGCGAGAATGAATTGATCAAGCGGCTGGAGGCGCGTATTGCCCGGTTGCTGAATTGGCCGCTGGAAAATGGCGAGGGCCTGCAGATCCTTCACTACCGGCCGGGTACCGAGTACAAGCCGCACTACGACTATTTCGATCCGGCGGAGCCCGGCACACCGAGTATCTTGCGGCGCGGCGGCCAACGGGTAGCCACGCTCATCATGTACCTGGGCGAGCCGGAAAAGGGCGGTGGCACGATCTTTCCCGAGGCGCAACTGGAAGTGGCGCCCAAGCGCGGCAATGCCGTCTTTTTTGCCTATGACCGTGCGCATCCATCGACCCGGACGCTGCATGGGGGAGCCCCCGTGCTCGCGGGCGAGAAGTGGATCGCTACCAAATGGCTGCGTGAGCGCCGATTCGAATGACCTTCAAACTCCTGTCCGGGACCGGGCAGCGCCCGACTGCATGAAACTCACAGCCAACGCAATATCGATCGAGGTCGAGGATACCGGTGCGGACGGATCGCAGGCGAACAGTCCGGTGGTACTCCTGATCATGGGGCTGGGCATGCAGTTGGTGGCCTGGCCTCCGGCGTTCGTGCAGGCGCTGGTGGAAGCCGGCTATCGGGTGATCCGGCTCGACAATCGCGATATCGGGCTGTCCCAGCACCTGGACCACCTGGGGGCGCCCAACATGCTCCTGGCCAGTTTGAAGCACCGGTTGGGCATGCGTGTCAGCGCCCCCTACAGCCTGCGCGACATGGCGCTGGACTGCATCGGCGTTCTCGATGCGCTGGGTGTGCGTCAGGCCCATGTGGTGGGCGTGAGTATGGGCGGGATGATTGCGCAGCGCGTGGCGCTGGCGGCAGCGCAGCGGGTCCTCAG
Organism: Burkholderiales bacterium; assembly: GCA_025361305.1. GTDB lineage: Bacteria > Pseudomonadota > Gammaproteobacteria > Burkholderiales > Burkholderiaceae_C > Ramlibacter. The sequence continues at coordinate 407 of JANYAN010000552.1, read as the reverse complement.
CCTGACCAGCATCATGAGTTCCAGCGGTGCCCGCCGATTGCCGGGGCCAAGGCCGCATGTGCTCAAGGCATTGCTCAGCCGGCCTGCCGGACGCGATGAACAGGCCGTAGTGGAACACTACGTGAACTTGTTCAAGGTGATTGGCAGCCCCGGCTTTCCGGTCGACGAGGTGGTGCTGCGCGAGCGCATGCGGGCGACAATCCGGCGCAGTTTTCATCCCGCTGGAACCCTGCGTCAGATGGTGGCTGTTGCCGCCGACGACAGCCGGGCCGGCGAGCTGGCTTCGATCGCCGCGCCGACCCTTGTATTGCACGGCCGCGATGACCCGCTGATCCCGTTTGCCTGCGGGCAGGACACGGCACGGCGCATTCGGGGCGCCAAGTTCCTGGGGATAGAAGGCATGGGCC
>JANYAN010000525.1 GCA_025361305.1 Burkholderiales bacterium | reverse complement strand
CAGCCCGTGCGTGACTTTCGCGGCACAGTGGACGAGCCCAGCCGCATCAAACAAATGTTGTTCGGCGGGTTCGCTCGGTGCCTTTACCCCATTCAGAAATTCGATTCGGACACCGAGCGTCGCTTTGCGGTCATCCTTGAGCGAGACGCGGAAAAATGGTTCAAGCCCGCGAAGGGGCAGTTTCAGATCTTCTACAAGCTTGGGACCGAGCATCCCGAATATGTACCGGACTTTGTGGCCGAGACTTCGCATTACCTGTTGCTGTGCGAAACGAAGGCGCGCAATGAACTTGACGCGGAAGATGTAAAGGCCAAGGCGGAGGCGGGGTCGCTGTGGTGCCGGCACGCGTCCGAGCATGCCGCCAAGATTGGAACCAAGCCCTGGAGGTACTTGCTTATCCCGCACGAGCAGGTGACAGAAGACAAGAGGGTGACCGATTTCCTGCAGTTCGAGGTTCGGAGCGTTTGACGGCCTGACAACAGGTATTGGCTGTTGGGGATCGGGTGCACTCGTTACACTGCTGCAGGAACAGGAATTTCAAACCCCATGGCTACCCAAGACCAGTTGTTACAGGCCCTCGCGGCCGTCGTCGATCCCAATACCGGCAAGGACTTCGTCAGCACCAAGGCCGTCAGGAACCTCCTGATCAATGAGGGCGATGTCTCGTTCGACGTGGAGATCGGCTATCCGGCCAAGAGCCAGATTCCCGCGCTGCGCACGGCGCTGGTCGCCGCGGCCCGGGGCGTGCCGGGTGTGAACAACGTTTCGGCCAACGTCGCCAGCAAGATCACCGCGCATGCGGCGCAGCGTGGCGTGGCGCTGCTGCCGGGCGTGAAGAACATCGTCGCGGTGGCGTCGGGCAAGGGCGGCGTGGGCAAGAGCACCATGGCCGTCAACCTGGCGCTGGCCCTGGCGGCCGAAGGCGCGTCGGTCGGCCTGCTGGACGCCGACATTTATGGCCCCAGCCTGCCCATGATGATGGGCATCGACGGCCGTCCGGAGAGCGCGGACGGCAAGACCATGGAGCCGATGGAAAACTACGGCGTGCAGGTCATGTCGATCGGCTTCCTGGTCAACCAGGACGAGGCCATGATCTGGCGCGGGCCCATGGCCACCCAGGCGCTGGAACAATTGCTGCGCCAGACCAACTGGAAAGAGCTGGATTACCTGATCGTCGACCTGCCGCCTGGCACCGGCGACATCCAGCTGACGCTCAGCCAGCGCGTGCCCATGACCGGCGCCGTGATCGTCACCACGCCGCAGGATATTGCCCTGCTGGACGCCCGCAAGGGCATCAAGATGTTCGAGAAGGTCGGTGTGCCGATCCTGGGCATCGTGGAAAACATGGCCGTGCATATCTGCAGCAACTGCGGCCATGCGGAGCACATCTTCGGCGAAGGTGGCGGCAAGAAGATGGCGGCCGACTACAGCATGGACTACCTTGGCGCCTTGCCGCTGGACATCAACATCCGCCTGCAGGCCGACAGCGGCAAACCTACGGTCGTTGCCGATCCGGACGGCGAAGTGGCCGGCATCTACAAGGCCGTGGCGCGGCAGGTGGCCATCAAGATCGCGGCCAAGGCCAAGGACTTTTCGTCCAAATTCCCGAGCATCAAGATCTCGAAGGACACCTGACGAGGTCGGCGTCGCTGGAGATCAAACCCCTGGTCGACGAACTCAATCGATTGTTGCTCCTGATGCAGCGACGCGCCCGCGATCGCGAACTCGGCGGCTTGTGCGTGAACATCGTGTTGCCATGGCCGCCGATGGCCGACGGCCGCCGGGCGGCCAGCGGGCTGACCGGACGTCCGCTACAGTGCGGGCATGAGCCCCCGCCCCAGCATCGAGGTTGCCGTGATCATGCGCCGTGAGCGCATCGACAACCGCTGGCAGACCTGGCGCTGGATCCTGGCCGATGTGGTGCCGAACGAGCCGGCCTTCGGGACCGAGCCACGTCTGCTGTACCGTGGCGATGCCGAGGAACGCTGGTTGCACCCGGCCATGCTGGTCGAATTGTTCAGCGACGATGGGGAAGGTTACTACCTGAACGTCACGACGCCTGCTCCGTGCTGGTTCGTCCTGTGGCGGATGGAAGAAGAGCCGAGCATCGATGCGGAACCGATCGCGCGGCCCGTCGTGGTGTCATTGAGTTACCACGACGCTGGCCGCTGGCTGGACGCCCAGGAAACGGTGGAACAGTTGCCCGCGCCGCCGCATGTTGTCGAGTGGATGCGTGCCTTCGCAGAAGATCACTACACCCTGGAGCCGAAACGGCGCAACCGCCCCCAAAGCTTCAGAGGCCTGCAGGACCGATTCGGCAACCCTGCCTCGGTGTCGACGGCAAAGAAACACGGCGGAGGCGGCGATGGCTGACGGGTTCCTGGGCCGCTGGTCCCGGCGCAAGCTCGATGAGCGCCAGGAAAAGGCAGCGCCGTTGCAGCCTGGCGCGGCCCTCCCCGAGCCTGTCATTGCGGCGCAGGCCGCAATCCATGCAGCGAATGCCAATCCGCTGGCGACGGCCCCAGGGGAGGCCGGCGTGGATCCCGGCCTGCGCGGGGATGACAAGCCCGAGGCCGCGGGTGTGGCGCCCACGCCCACGCTCGACGACGCCCATGCCCTGACCAGCAGCTCCGACTTCAAGCCCTTCATGGCGCGCGGCGTCACCCCCGAGATCAAGAACGCGGCAATGAAGAAGTTGTTTGCCGATCCGCACTTCAATGTGATGGACCGACTCGACACCTACATCGACGATTACTCGCAACCCGACCCGATCCCCGCCGCGATGCTGCGCCAGCTCGCCAGCGCCAAGTTCCTGCGCCTGTTCGACGACGAGCAAGACCAAGACAAGGACGGGACAAGGGATGTTGCGGATAACCCGGCCCCGCAATCCGTGGCACAGTCGGACGCCACGCAAGAAGGACACCCGCCGCCCCATGCCGACCCTGATCTGCGACTGCAATCGGACCATGCCCCTCCAGGAAAAGACCCTGGGAGCGGCACTCAATGAACCGCTGACGCGGCACTCCACCCTGTGCCGGCGCGAGGCCGGGGCGTTCCAGCAAGCCATCAAGAGCGGCGAGCCTGTGGTCGTGGCCTGCACCCAGGAAAAGCGCCTGTTTGCCAGCCTGGCTGAGCAGACCGAAGGCGCGGTTTCTCCCATTCGATTTGTCAACATCCGCGAAGTGGCTGGCTGGAGCCGCGACGCCGCGCTGGCCAGCCCGAAGATCGCTGCACTGCTGGCAGCCGCGCAGCTGCCCGAGCCCGAGCCGGTAGCCACGGTCACCTACAAGAGTGCGGGCCGATTGCTGATCATCGGGCCGCTCGAGCAGGCCGAGCGGGCAGCCGGCCTTGTCGGCGAGGCGCTGGAGATCACGCTGTTCGCGCAAGGCGGCACGGGCGCGCAGGAACGCCAGTGGCTGGTGCTGGGCGGGCGCATCGACAGCATCAAGGGTTGGCTCGGTGCGTTCCAGGTGGCGTGGACACAGGACAACCCGATCAACCTGGACCTTTGCACGCGCTGCAATGCCTGCGTCGCCGCATGCCCCGAGCAGGCCATCGGCCTGGACTATCAGATCGACCTGGACAAGTGCCGCGACCACCGCGCCTGCGTCAAGGCCTGCGAGGTGGCCGGTGCGATCGATTTCACGCGCCAGCCCATGGGCCAGACGGAGAGCTTCGATCTGGTGCTGGACCTGCGCGCGGAGCCGGCATTCACGCAACATGCGCTGCCGCAAGGCTATTTCCACTGGGATGGCGCAGACCTGTCGACGCTGCTCAGGCTGCGCGACCTGATCGGTGAATTCGAAAAGCCGAAGTTTTTCGCGTACAAGCAAAGGCTGTGCGCCCATAGCCGAAACGAAACCGTTGGCTGCAGTGCCTGTATCGACATCTGTTCGGCCGAGGCGATCAGCAGCGACAAGAGCCGCCAGCAGATCAAGGTGAACGCCAACCTGTGCGTGGGCTGCGGCGCCTGCACCACGGTGTGCCCAACGGGTGCGCTGACGTATGCCTATCCGCGCGCCACCGAACAAGGCCTGAAGTTCAAGACCCTGCTGGCGACGTACGCGCAGGCCGGCGGCAAGAACGCTGTGTTGCTGCTCCATAGCCAGGAACGCGGCCAGGCCCTGGTCGAAGAACTCGGCCGTGCCGCCAGGCTGGGCGTGGCGCAAGGGGTTCCGGCCAACGTGATCCCGGTCGCGCTCTGGCACACGGCCAGCCTGGGGCTGGAAGCGTGGCTCAGTGCTGTGGCGTTTGGTGCCGCCCAGGTGGTCGTGCTCACGACGCGGGAGGAGGCGCCCCAGTATCGGGACGGACTGCGCACGCAGATGGACGTGGCGCAGGCCATCCTCGGCGGCCTGGGCTACGCCGGCACGCACTTCAAGCTGCTGCGTGCCGACACAACCGCAGACCTGGACCAGGAACTGCGGTTGCTGGCCAGCGACCGGCCGGCGGTACCGGCCACGACCGCACGATTCGCTGTGGCTCCGGAAAAGCGCAGCACGCTAGAGCTCGCGCTGGATCACCTGGCCTTGCAGGCGCCGGACCGGCCCGAGGCCATTGCTCTTCCGGCCGCGGGATCGCCCTTGGGCAGCATCGCTGTCGACAAGGAAAAATGCACGCTGTGCCTGGCCTGCGTCAGCGCATGCCCGGCCAGCGCGCTGCAGGATAACGCGCTGCTGCCCCAGCTGCGCTTTATCGAGAAGAACTGCGTGCAATGCGGCCTGTGCGCCACCACCTGTCCGGAAAGCGCGATCACGCTGGAGCCCAGGCTGCTTCTCACGGCGCAGCGCAAGGAAGCCCGCGTGCTCAACGAGACCCAGCCGTATGCCTGCGTGCGTTGCGGCAAGCCATTCGGCACGCTCAAGGCCATCGAGGCCATGCTGGGCAAACTCGCGGGCCACTCGATGTTCCAGGGCGCCGCCCAGGAACGCTTGAAGATGTGCGGAGATTGCCGTGTGATCGACATCTACTCGGCCACCAACGAAGCGAAGATCACCGATCTCTGACCCCCATATGCCGGATCGAATTCCAATTTCCTCTGCCCTGGACGAAGAAACCGCGCGGGCCGAAGTCTATGGTCTGCTGGCCCAGCTTTTCTACGCGCCGCCTACGCCGGCGCTGTTGGACGCGCTGCGCGCGGCCGCGACCGAGGCGCCAGCGCCAGGCGCCTTCCTCGAAGAGCCCTGGCGCGAACTGGTCGGCGTGGCGCGCAAGATGCCTGACAAACAGATAGCTGCCGAGTACGTCAGCCTGTTCGGCGGCGTCGGCAAGCCCGAGGTCTACCTGTTCGGTTCGCACTACCTCAGCGGGTTTCTCAACGAAAAGCCCCTGGTCCGGCTGCGCACCGACCTGGCGGCCCTGGGCCTGACCCGTGACGAGGCCATGCCCGAGAGCGAGGACCATTTCGCCTATCTGTGCGAGGTGATGCGCTACCTGATCGCGGGCGATGATGTCGCTGTGGCTAACCTCACTCGCCAGGGTGAATTTTTCGCGGCCCATATGCAGCCCTGGCTCGGCGCCATGTGCGAAGCCATCGGCAGCCAGCCCCAAGCCAGGTTCTACGCCGTGCTGGCGGCCTTCACGCGCGCCTTTGGCAGCGTCGAGGCGCAGGGCTTCGACATGCTCGACTGACTGCGCGGGTCACTCCCCGGCCGCGGCCCACTCGATGCGCCGATAGTCGAAACCCCGCGCCAGCGTCGGCTTGACGATGTCGAAATAGGGCGACACGTCGAAGTCGCGTGGCGCGTACAGGCTGTGGTGGCGAATATGAAAGATCTCCCGAATGGCCGCCTTGCGCCGCGGGCTGGCCTGCGGATCCAGGGTGACCAGCGGCAGCACCGGATAGCCGACATTCTGGAAGGCCTCGGCGATCAGGGAAGAACAGATGGCCTTGGTCGGGTCGCCACTGCCCAACGCGATCATCTTCCTGCGCCAGCGCACGGGGACAGGCGGCATGGGCACCAGGTAGCGCGCCAGGTCGAACACGTTCTTCATGTCGTACTGGTAGCCGATCTTGGCCAGCACTTCGGCGAACAGCCGCTGCAGGTGTTCGGGTTGCAGATGGTGCGGCCGGCAGATGCGCGTGTGGTATTGCGCGTAGTGCGCCAGCGGGCGCTTGCATACACCGCGCACGATATCGGCTTCGACAAACAGGTAAGGTTCCCCGGCCTCGTCCACGCCGCCCAGTTGCGGCCCGACATACAGCGTGGAATGCGACCAGGTCGACTGGGTCAGGTACTTGATGGCCGTCGAGATTCGGCTGCTGCCTTCCACCAGCAACACGTCACCGGGCCGCAAGCTTGTCAGCAGCAGGCGCTGGTCGGACGGCGTGCCGGTCTGCGCGCTGGGCCGCGGGGCCGACAGGAAGCGCGCGAGCGCTTTTCCGAGGAACCGTGGCAGGCCGAGCATGACGGCGATTGTGCCGTGTCGATACGTCCGCAATGCTGCAACGCAACATCAGCGCGCGGGCGCGGCGCCCTGTGTTAGCACGCTTGCGCAAGGCGCGGGTGACCGCTACATTCGCTGCACCTATGTAGTCGAGTTCCTAGCCGGAACGCCAGGAGACAGTCATGAGCCAGCCCGAAAAGAAGTTAGCGCGCCGAGCACTGTTCGCCGGGGCCGCCACGGTCGGCGCCCTGGGTGCGGTAGCCGCGCTGTTACCGGGAGCCACGCGCGAAACGGCCCCCGCGCCGACGCTCAAGGAGCCGCCCGAGCGCGGCGGTGGCTACCAGCTGACTGACCACGTCAAGCAGTACTACAAGACCACTCTCGTCTGACTCCAGTCCACAGACCCCAGGCTTCAGGAGCTTTCCATGTTGTTGACCCGGAAAACCAGCGCGGCGCCCGACAACGCGCGCTCGCCATTTGTGCATAGTCTGCAGCGCGGTCTGTCGCGCGCGCTGCCTACCATGGACCGGCGGGCCTTCCTGCGCCGCTCGGGCCTCGGGGTGGGGGTCGGCATCGCCGCGTCGAGCCTGGCCCTGGTCAAGAAGGCCAGGGCGGCCGAGGGCGCGGATGTTGCCGTCGGCCAGGGCAAGATCGAAGTCAAGCGTACCGTCTGCTCTCATTGCTCGGTAGGCTGTGCGGTTGATGCGGTGGTCGAAAACGGTGTCTGGGTACGCCAGGAGCCGGTGTTCGACTCGCCGATCAATCTGGGCGCGCATTGCGCCAAGGGCGCCGCTTTGCGCGAGCACGGGCACGGTGAGTTCCGGCTGCGCTGGCCGATGAAGCTGGTCAACGGCAAGTACGAGCGCATCAGCTGGGAGACCGCGTTGAACGAGATCAGCGCGAAGATCCTGGAGCTGCGCAAGGCCAGCGGGCCGGACTCGGTGTACTGGGTGGGCTCGTCCAAGCACAGCAACGAGCAGTCGTACCTGATGCGCAAGTTCGTCAGCCTGTGGGGCAGCAACAACTGCGACCATCAGGCCCGCATTTGCCATTCCACAACCGTGGCCGGCGTCGCCAACACATGGGGCTACGGC
>JANYAN010000524.1 GCA_025361305.1 Burkholderiales bacterium | reverse complement strand
GTCGGTGGACGAATCGTCCATCGCCCACATTGCGGGTGTTCGCGCCGTGGTGGTCATCCGGGACTTCGTCGGCATCGTGGCGGAGCGCGAAGAGCAGGCCGAACAGGCCCTGCGCGAGTTGCGGGTGAACTGGAAGGCATGGCCCGGCCTGCCGAACCAGGACAACCTGGAACAGATGTTGCGCGCGAACCCGTCGAAGCAGCGGCGCCTCGTTGACGAAGGCGACGTGGACGGCGCAATCGGCCGTGCCGCGCAGGCCATGCCGCGCACTTATGTCTGGCCCTACCAGATGCACGCATCGATCGGGCCGTCCTGCGCGGTGGCCGACTGGCAAGGCAACGCGCCCGACGGGCCGCGCATGACGGTGTGGGCCGGTTCGCAGAACCCGCATGTTCTGCGCTTCGACCTGTCGCGGCTCATGGGGCTTGCCGACACGGCGATCGACGTGATTCGCATGGAGGCCGCGGGCTGCTACGGACGTAACTGCGCCGACGACGTCGCCGCCGACGCGGCGCTGCTGTCCCGCGCCGTCAACGCCCCGGTGCGCGTGCAGTTGACGCGTGAACAGGAGCATGCGTGGGAGCCCAAGGGCGCCGCGCAGTTGATGCAAGTGAACGGCGGCGTCAATATCGACGGCTCGGTGGCGGCCTACGATTTCCAGACGTCGTACCCGTCGAACGGCGCGCCCACGCTTGCCTTGCTGCTCACGCGCACCGTCGAGCCCACGGCCCAGGCTTATGAAATGGGCGACCGCACCGCGCGCCCGCCCTACGACTACAAGAACCTGCGCGTCAGCGTCAACGACATGCCGCCGGTGCTGCGCGCCTCCTGGCTACGCGGCGTGTCGGCCCTGCCGAATTCATTCGCCCACGAGAGTTACATCGACGAACTGGCGATCGCCGCAGGCGCCGACCCGGTCGAATTCAGGCTGCGCTATCTCTCTGACCCGCGCGCCGCCGAGTTGCTGCGCACGACGGTCGACCGCGCCGGCTGGCTGGCGCGCACGAGCGCGCGCCGGCACGAACAGGTGCCGGGCAGCGACATCGTGCACGGCCAGGGCGTTGCTTACGCGCGCTACGTCCACAGCAAGTGGCCGGGCTTCGGTTCGGCCTGGGCGGCGTGGGTCGCCGATGTCGAAGTCAATCGCAAGACGGGCGAGGTGCATGTGAGCCGGGTGGTCGTCGGCCACGACGCGGGGCTGATGATCAACCCCGAAGGCGTGAAGCACCAGATCCACGGAAATGTGTTGCAGGCCACCAGCCGCGCGCTGATGGAGCAGGTGCCGGTCGCGCCGCGGACCAACGTGGTCGCGGCCCAGGAATGGGGTGCCTATCCGATCCTGAGTTTCCGCGACGTGCCGGTGATTGAAGTCGTGACCATGCCGCGGCCCGGCGAGCCGCCGCTCGGCGCTGGCGAGTCGTCTTCGGTGCCGGGCACCGCGGCGATCGCCAACGCGATTTTCGATGCGACCGGTGTGCGCTTCCGCCAACCACCGTTCACGCCAGAGTTGGTGCGGGCGGCGCTGAACCCCGCACCCACTCGCCGTGAGCCGGTCGAAGTGCTCCGACCGGCTCTGCCCGAAGGGGCGCTGCCCTGGCCGAAACGTATGCCCGCCTGGGCCCGCGCCGGCGCGTTGGTTGCAGGGGTGCTTGGCACGGCCGCGGCGCTCGTCGGGTGGCGTCCCGTCATCGCGCCTGTGGCGCAATCGAATGCGGGAATCTACACGGCGGCCACGATAGAGCGCGGGCGACGGGTCGCGGCCGCGGGTGACTGCGCGGTCTGCCACACGGCGCCGGGCGGCGTGCGCAACGCCGGAGGGCGGGCGATGGAAACGCCCTTCGGCACCATCGTCACCGCGAACATCACCCCCGATGCCGGCACCGGGATCGGGCAGTGGTCGTTCAGCGCTTTCCAGCGGGCGATGCGCGAGGGCGTCTCGCGCGACGGCCGCCATCTGTACCCGGCATTCCCTTACACCGCTTTCGCAAAAATGGGCGACGACGACCTGACGGCACTTTATGCGTACCTCATGGTCCAGCCGGCAGTGGCCTCGGCGCCACCCGCTACACAACTGCAGTTCCCGTTCAGCCTGCGTCCCCTGCTGGCCGGCTGGAACGGGCTGTTCCACGACGCCCGGACATTCCAGCCCCAGCCGCAACGCACGGCCGAGTGGAATCGCGGCGCCTACCTCGTCAACGGTGTCGGGCACTGCGGCGCATGCCACACGCCGCGCAATGCGTTCGGGGCGGAGCAAGGCGGCAAGGCCTTCCTGGCGGGTGCCATGGTCGATGGCTGGGAAGCCCCCGCGTTGACTGCGCTGTCGCAAGCGCCCGTGCCATGGAGCGCCGACGAGTTGTACCGCTACCTGCGCAACGGCCACACGCTGTCGCACGGCGTGGCTGCCGGACCGATGGCGCCGGTGGTGAAAGAACTGGCGGTCCTTCCCGAAGCGGATATCCGCGCCATGGCGATATACCTCGCGGATTTCAACGCGCCTGCACCGGATGACGCCGCGCTCGCCAAAAGCCTTGTTGCACGCGCCGCCGCCGGCCAGCCGCAATTGCTCGGCATGGGCCAGCGCCTCTTCGCCGGTGCGTGCAGCGCCTGTCATCACGATGGGGACGGCCCGAAACTGCTCGGGGTCAATTTGCCGCTCGCACTGAACACCAATTTGCACAGCGATCGTCCGGACAACCTGCTGCGCGTGATCCTGGAAGGCGTGCGGGAGCCAGCCGGCCCGGACGTAGGCTTCATGCCGGCCTTCAAGTACGCGCTAAGCGACGACCAGGTTGCGCAACTGGCCGACTACATGCGAATGCGATTCGCGCCGGACAAACCAGCGTGGACCGAACTATCGTCCGCGGTCGGACGCGTGCGCTCCTCGACACGCTGATCGCTTCGACGTGCGCCAAGACGTCGCTCCAGAGCCCCAGGTCGCCGGGCGTGATGCAGCCCTCGGGAGAGACGGCGGTGGCTTCAACAACCACGAGGCCTGCTCCGCTGCGAATGCCCGTCCAGCCACGCTGCGGCAACAGGATCTTGGCCAGGCCAGTTGAGCACTGGCTTGATGATATGATCTAGTCCTCTAAAGGACTGGAACATGAAAATCGCATTTCGGGCGGCCCTGACCACCGCCCTGCTCGCCGCCGCTGCATTCGCGCATGCGGACACCTGGCCTTCCAGGCCGATTCACTTTGTCGTGCCATTCGGCCCGGGTGGCGCCAATGACCTGGTGGCACGCTATGTGGCCGAGGCCGCTTCGAAGGAGCTGGGCCAGCCCATCATCGTCGACAACAAACCGGGTGCCGGCTCGGTGATCGGCGCCGAGTACGTGGCGAGGGCGGCAGCGGACGGCTACACGTTCCTCGCGCCGGCAGCCGGGGTGATCACCAACGGCATGATCAAGAAGTCGATGCCGTACAAGGAAGATGCCCTCGTTCCGGTGGCGTTGCTCGCCGTGAGTCCGTCGGTGATCGTGGTCTCGCCGGACTCTCCGATCAAGGATCTCAAGGGCCTGGTCGAGGCGTCCAGGAAGAAGCCGCTGGCATTTTCCACTGCGGGCACGGGCAGCACGCCGCATTTCGTCGCCGAGCTGCTCAAGCTGAAGGGCGGCGCGCGCCTGGAAATCATTCCCTACAAGAGCGGCTCCGAGGGCATCGTCGCGGTGCTTGGGAAGCAGGTGGAAGCCACGTCCGAGGCGAGCCCCGTGGTGCTGCCGCAGATCACCGGCGGCAAGCTGCGTCCGCTGGCGTCCACCTGGAGCCGTCGTGTCGCCGCACTGCAGGACATCCCGACGGCCGAGGAACTGGGCTTCAAGGACCTCGTCATCGGCCACTGGAGCGGACTGTTCGCACCGAAGGGAACGCCCGACGCCATCCTGGACAGGATGAACGCCGCAGTCGACAAGGCGCTGAAGTCCAGCGAACTGCGTGCGAAGCTGATTCCCCAGGGCATCGATCCTCAGGGCGGCAGCCGCGAGGACTTCCGGCGCTTCCTGGCGCAGGAGAAGGCCCGGCTCGGCCCGGTCGCGAAAGCGGCAAACATGCAGGCCGACTGACCGGGAAACACCGTGGCCCAAGCCGCGTCGCCGCCGCCCGCCGTCCGCAATCCGCTGGGCCAGAGCCGCTACGGCGGGATTGCGTCCGCGTTGCGAGAGCGGATCCTCTCGGGTGAGTGGGCGCCTGGTTCAGCGATTCCGGCGGAATCGGCACTGGCGCAAAGTTATGGCGTGGCCCTCGGAACGGTACGCCAGGCGATTGCGCTGCTGGTTGAGGACGGCTTGCTGGAACGGCAGCAGGGCAAGGGCACCTTCGTCTCGGCGGGACTTGCCGGCGCATCGATGCTGCGTTTCTTCCGGTTCCGCTCCCGCGAAGCCGGCGCCGAGGCGCCTGCCTCGCGGATCGTTGCGCGCCGTGCGCGTCCCGCGGAACCCGTCGAGCGTGCGGTGTTCGGCCTTGCGCCAGGTGCGCAGGTCATCCAGCTCGAGCGCGTGCGCAGCTTCGGCACTGAGCCGTGCCTGGTTGAAACGGTGGTGCTGCCGCTTCCATTGTTCGGCGCCCTGGTCGATTCGGACCCGGACGATTGGGGAGACCTGCTCTACCCGCTGTACCAGCAGCGTTGCGGGGTGCTCATCCACCAGGCAGAGGACATCGTGAGCTTCGCGCAGTTGGGTGCGATGCAGGCGCGCCGGTTGCGGCTCGAAGCAGGTCACCCTTGCGCCGTCGTGCGCCGGCGCGCGTTCGATCGTTCCGGGCGCTGCGTGGAGCTGCGCACGACGCGCGGCGACGCCTTCGCTTTCGAATACACCGCCCATGTTCGCTGAACTGAAAGCCTTCACCAGGAGTAATGCGATGCCACGTCTCCATTCGTTCGACGGACAACGCCGAAACGCCCTCGGCCTGGGCGTTGCCGTGCTGGCCGCACCGTCGCTGCTCCGCGCGCAGCCGCAGGTGGCCGACGGCAGGCCGATCAACCTGGTTGTTTCCTATCCGCCCGGCGGCGGCGCAGACCTGATTGCTCGCCTGATCGCAGGCCCGATGGGCAAGGCGCTAGGGCAGGCCATCGTCGTCGAGAACCGCCCCGGCGGCAGCGGCCAGATCGCGGCGGGGCTGGTGGCTCGCGCAAAAGCCGACGGGAGCACACTTCTGTTGGACGCCTCGTCGTTTGCTGTGAATCCCGCCCTGTTCCCCGCGCTCGCTTACGACAGCCAGAGGGACTTCTCGCCCATCGGCATCGTGGCCAAGTTCCCGAATGTGCTGGTCTGCAACCCCGGTTTCGAGGCGAAAACGGTTCGTGATCTCGTGCGCATGGCCAAGGCCGCTCCGGGCAAGATCGCCTACGCATCCTCCGGCAACGGGTCGGCACAGCACTTGGCCGGGGCCTTGTTCGAAAGCCGTGCGGGCGTGCAGCTTGTGCACGTGCCTTATCGCGGCGGGGGTCCTGCCCTGAACGATGTCATCGGTGGACAGGTACCCCTGTTTTTCGCCAACGTGGCGTCATCGCTGGGCCACATCGAATCAGGCCGGCTGCGGCCGCTTGCAGTGACTACCTCGGTCCGCGCACGGGCATTGCCGCAAGTGCCCACGATGGAGCAAGCCGGCGTGCCCGCGTATGAAGTGTTCGAGTGGAATCCGTTGCTGGTGCCCTCCGGAACCCCGCCGCCGGTTCAGGAGAAGTTGCGTGCCGCGCTTCAAAGTGCCATCGGCGACCCGGAGGTGCTGGCTCGTATCCGGAGCCTGAGCGGCGAGCCGTTTGCGCAAAGCGACCCCGCCCAGGTGGCCGCATTTCTTCGCCAGCAGCGCGAGCAGTGGGGCAAGCTGGTGCGCGAGCGTCACATCACCGCCGGATGAACGGCGCGCAGCGATTGACCGCATCCGGGGGCGGCTGGGACTGTCACGTCCACGTCTTCGAGGCCGGGGCCCCTACCCGCCCCGGTCACTATGCCCCCGAAGCGGCCCCACTAGCCACCATCGCCCAGGCGGCCTCCGCATGTGGCGTTGAACATCTGGTGCTGGTCCAGCCGAGCGTCTATGGAACCGACAACAGCGTCATGGAGCGGGCGCTGCGCGCGGGTGCGGGCCGTCATCGCGGCATCGCGGTGCTGGACCAGGAGGTCGACGACGCGACACTGAACCGACTGGCGGCTGCCGGCGTTTGCGGAGTCCGCTACAACCTCGTGTCTCCAGTCGGGAACGACCCAACCGGGCTGCTCGCGCTGGCGCCGCGCCTGCGCGAAAGGGGGTGGCACGTGCAGTGGTACGCCGGGCAGGCGCAGCTTCCCCTGATCGCCGACCTGCAGGCGCAGTGCGGCCTGACGTTCGTTCTCGATCACCTTGCAGGACTGCGCGCCGATGCGCCCGCGCCCCCCGAATCCTGGAGCGCGTTGGAAAGGCTGGCCAACGCGGGAGCGTGGGTCAAGCTTTCCGGCTGGTACCGGCTCGGGGCAAGCGAGCCTTACCTCTCGCTCGTGCCCACGATCCGGCGTGTCGGCGCGCTCTTCCGTGATCGCATGGTCTGGGGCTCCGACTGGCCCCATACATCCCTGCCGGCGAGGCCCAAGATCCGGATCTCTTCATTGATGGAGCCGGTTCGGCAGGCGCTGGGCGACGCAGTGCTCACGCGGCTGCTGCAAGGACCCGGTCCGTACAGATCCAGTCCTGGCGCATCGGCTGGCAATTGACCAGCGACCCTGCGCGGCCATCACGCGCGTTCACAGATTTGTCTGGAATTCTAGGCAAATGTCCCTATTGAATGCCATTAAATATTAAAAGACTAGTTTTCTAGACAAATGACTATCGCTGACCCATAGGCAGGTGTAAAATCTAGAAATCTAGTCTTTATGAAACGCGTCAAACCTGTTCCCCCTCCAGCGGACCTGTTCGTGGCCGACACCAAGGCGTTCGGCGCGGCGATCCGCGCCGCCCGCCGTGCAGCAGATATGACGCTCACGGAAGCGTCGCTCCTGCTCGGGGTGGCGCGGCAGACCCTCACGAACCTCGAGACCGCCAAGAGCGGCGTCAGCTTGGAAACCGCCTTGCGTGCCGCTCGTGAATTCGGCGTCTCCATCCTGGCAGTCCCCGGAGGACAGCGGGAAGGCGTTCGCCGCGCGCTCGCCGGCATGGCGCCGGGCACCGACGCCAAGAGCGCCTCGTCGCTAGACAGGTGATCCGACCATGGCGACGCTGAACGTCTGGGCGGGCGAGGAGCTGGTGGGCGTGCTGGGCCATGATCCGCAAGCCAACCGCTTCAGCTTCGACTACGCCGCCGAGTGGCGGCAGGCCGAGGGGCGATTTCCGCTAAGCCCGCTGCTGCCGCTGCAGCGCCTGGCTGGCGAGACGCCCGAGCAGCATAGCGCGCAGGTGCGGCAGTTCTTCGAAAACCTGCTGCCCGAAGGCGACGCCCTGGACCACGCGGCGCAGACGGCGGGCACCACGCGTTCCAACCTGGTGGGCCTGCTGATCGCCATCGGCAAGGAAACCGCCGGCGCATTGCGCGTCACCCTGGCCGATGACCGCGCCGCTCCCGCAGTTGCCGAGGGCGAGCATCTGCGCGAAATCACTCCCGCCCAGCTCTCCGAGCGGATTCGCGAGCGCGAGAACATCCCGTTCTCGGTCTGGGACGGCAAGGTGCGGTTCTCGATCGCGGGCTACCAGGACAAGATCGCGGTCTACGAACGCGAGGGCAAGTGGTACCTCGTGGAAGGCGTCCGGCTCGCCTCCACGGAAATCGTGAAGCCGGTGCCGATGCGCAAGCAGCTGGCGACCCTGCCGGCCAACGAGCACCTGTGCATGCAGCTGGCGCGCCGCGTTGGCCTCGAGGCAGCGCAGACGCGGCTGGTGCACGTGCCCGAACCGGTACTCCTGGTGCGCCGCTTTGACCGCATTGAAACCGAGGCCGGTGTCAGGCGCCTGCACATTGTCGACGGCTGCCAGGCGCTGGGCCTAGCGGTGTCCATGAAATACGAACGGGCTTACGGCGACACCGCCGAAGTCGCTCATCTGCGCGATGGTGCAAGCCTTCCCAAGCTGTTCTCGCTGGTGGACCAGAGCCCGCTGCCGGCCGTGGACCGCCTCGGCTTGTTGCGCTGGGCGATCTTCCAGGTGCTGATCGGCAATACCGACGCGCACGGGAAGAACGTGTCCTTCTTTTGTGACGGGCGTGGGCTCCGGCTTGCGCCAGCCTATGACCTGGTCTGCATGGACGCGCTCGATGCGGGGTTCTCGCATTCCTACGCGATGGCGATCGGCGATGCTTTCAGCGAAGACGCATTGACGCCTTACGAGTGGGCGCACTTCGGGCATCTCTGCAAGCTGCCTTTCCGGCTGGTGGCCCACGAGCTCGACAGGCTGGCCGGCCAGGTGATCGCCGTGATAGACGCGTTCCTCGCCGACATGATCGACCAGTCCGTTCCCACCGCCGTGGCGCAGCGCTTCCATGAGCTGGTGCTGGCCACGTGCATACGCCAGCGCGAGCATGTTCGGCAGATCGCGCGCTTCAAGCGCTCGGCCTTCGAGTGAGCGACGACCAGGCCAACGATCGTCAATTTGCAATCAGTTGTACATGATAGTAATATACAGTCATGATTGACCTTGCCAGGATTGCCGGGTTTGACTGGGATGCAGGGAACGCGCGCAAGAATGACAGGCATGGGGTGACCACGGCAGAGGCGGAGCAGGCGTTTTTCAACGCCCCGCTTCTGTTGCTGGATGATGTTGTTCACAGCCAGCGCGAACTGCGCGTGCATGCGCTGGGCAAAACCGACAATGGGCGAACGCTGCACATCACCTTCACGCTGCGAAAGGCGGGCCAGTTGATACGGGTTATTTCCGCCAGGGACATGCACCGAAAGGAGCGAGCCATCTATGACCATACAGACTAGGGCGATTCCGAAGTTCGCGAACGAAGCCGAAGAGCGTTTGTATTGGGAGTCCCATGACTCCACCGACCATCTTGACTGGTCGAAGGCCAGGAAGGCGTCGCTGCCGAATCTGAAGCCCAGCACCAAGACCATTTCGCTGAGGTTGCCGCAGCACTTGCTCGACTCCATCAAAGTCGCGGCTAATGCGCGGGATGTCCCTTACCAGTCACTTATCAAAGTGTGGCTGCAGGAAAAGCTGCGCCAGTGAGCGAGCGATCACGAATTACTTTGCAGATGGAAGCTGAATCATGGCGATCGCTCGATGGGAATACAACTGCATTGACCTGCCCGGGACGAGCTTCAAGCAAGACTGGTACCGCGCCGCGGAAATCGTCCTCAATGAACAGGGCCGACAGGGCTGGGAACTCGTGTCGGTGACGATGGTCGACGGCAAAGGCGCCGTCGCGATTTTCAAGAGGCCCGCGCACTAGGCGGCGCTCATGCAGCGCCGGAGGCTGAGCCTGGTGTTGGTCGCCATGTGGCTGCGACTCGGCCCGAGCGGATGTAACCATTTGTACTAAAATTGCACCTTCATGACCTGGAGCGACAACTTTTCTACCCTGTTCGAACTGCTGCCTGTTGGTGCCTATCGGACGGACGCCAGGAGCCGGCAGGTGCGCGCGAACCGGGCCATGGTGCGCATCTTCGGGTTCGACTCGGAAGAAGAAATGCTGGCTACCAACAAGTCTCGGGAGGAAGGCTGGTACGCAAGGCCAGGCCGCCGGGCCGAGTTCCGCGCACTGCTTGAAGCCAACGGATCAGTGCGCGATTTCGTCTCGGAGATGCGGCGCCACGGCACCGGTGAGCCCTTCTGGATCAGCGAAAACGCGCACCTGGTTCGCGACGAAGCGGGCAATGTGCTCTACCACGAAGGCACGATCGACGACATCACCGAACGCGTACGCGCCCAGGAGGCGCTTCAGCTGACGCTGGACAACGCGGGCCGCGGTATCGCACGGATCGATGCCGATGGCACGGTCGTCCTCTACAACCGGCGCTTCCTCGAACTGCTCGATCTGCCCGAGTCCTTGCTGGCCGCCCGGCCCCAGCTGAGCGACGTGGTCCGCTTTCAGGAAGAGCGCGGCTATTTTGCCGACGAGGCGCCAGTTGGCTCGCAACACTACCTGCGCCGCACCAGTGCGGGCCTGGTGCTGGAAGTGTCAGCGCAGACGCTTCCGGATGGCGGCCAGGTGCGCACCTATTCCGACGTGACGGCCTACGTGGCGGCCAAGGAGGCTGCCGAGGCAGCAGAGCGGGTGAAAGCCGATTTCCTGGCCAACATGAGCCATGAAATACGCACACCCATGAACGCCGTCATTGGCATGGGCGATCTGTTGCTGACGACCGCGCTCACGGCGCAGCAACGTGAATTTGCCGAAACCATCCGCACCAGCAGCGACGCGCTACTGGGCTTGATCAACGACATCCTGGATTTCTCCAAGATCGAATCGGGCCAGCTCGCGCTGGAGCACGTGCCCCTCAGCTTGTCCGGATGCGTGGAGAGTGCGCTCGACCTCACCAGCGGCCTGGCCACTGCCAAAGGCCTGGATCTTCTCTACTGGATCGAGGACGACGTCCCCGGCGCCGTCCTTGGAGACGCCACGCGGTTGCGCCAGGTGTTCCTCAACCTGATAAGCAATGCCGTGAAATTCACCCAGCAAGGCGAAGTGGTGGTCACCCTGTCGCGGCACCAGACGGCCGGTGCCCAGGCGATGCTGCGTGCATCCGTGCGCGACACTGGAATTGGCATTCCGGCCAACCGCATGGACCGCCTGTTCCAGGTGTTCAGCCAGGTCGACGCTTCGATCACTCGCCGGTATGGCGGTACCGGCCTGGGCCTGGCGATCTGTCGCCGCCTGGTGGAGCTGATGGGCGGGCGCATCTGGGTCGAGTCGCGGGAAGGCCAGGGCAGCGACTTCCAGTTCGAGGTGCCTTGCATGGCCGCGCCGCAGGCTGCTGCACCTCCCAGCGCCGACAGGCTGGGCGGCCTGGCAGGGCGGCGCGCGCTGGTCGTCGACGACAACGCGACCAGCTGCGCGCTTCTGGCGCGCCTGGTCCGCCGCTGGGGAATGCGGGCGCAGGAGGCCGCCTCAGGCGAGCAGGCGCTCGAAATGATCGCTGCTGGACAGATCTTTGATGCGGTGGTCGTGGACGCGCAGATGCCGGTGATGGATGGCTATGCCCTGGCTTGCGCGTTGCGTGCGCGGCCGGTGACCGGCCAACTGCCCATGCTGCTGCTGGCGCCGCGCGGCTCGCCGCTCGCTGGCGTCTTGCCGGCGGGGGCGCGGATACTGAGCAAGCCGGTCAGGGCGCAGGCACTCAGCGAGGCGCTGCTCGCGATGCTTGAAGAGGTGCCGCAGCAGACAGGCACCCACGCGGCTGCGGGCGAACCCGACGTCGTGCCACTCGGGCACGAGATCCCGTTGCGCGTGCTGCTGGCCGAGGACAACTTCCTGAACCAGCGGGTGGCCACGCTGATCCTGGACAGGCTGGGCTACCAGATCCACGTCGTAGGCAACGGCCAGGCCGCGCTCGACGCCGTTGCCCAGGCGCACGGGCGAGGTGAGCCGTTCGATGTCGTGATGCTCGATGTGCAGATGCCTGTGCTGGACGGCCTTGAGGTGAGCCGGCGCCTGTGCAAGCGCTACCCGCTGGCTGCGGACCGCCCCTGGCTGCTGGCCATGACGGCCAACGCCATGCAAGGTGACCGCGAGCTGTGCCTGGCTGCCGGCATGGACGACTATCTGAGCAAGCCGATTCGCGCCGCGTTGCTTGGCGCAGCGCTGCGGCACGCGAGCGAAAACCTTGCTGCGCCGGGGCGCGCCCTGGGCGCCGCAGACGCGGCGCATGCCGACCTATTGGGCGACATGGATGCGCAGGCCAGACAAGACCTGGCCAACCTGTTCGCGCTGGAGGCGCCGCGCCTTCGGGGCACGCTGCACCAGGCGCTGGACCAGCGCCAGCCGCGCGGCGTGGCTATAGCCGCCCACACGCTGGCTGGCACGGCTTGCTATTTCGACGCACGCGCGCTCGAGCAGGTCTGCCGCAGAATCGAGAAAGCGGCAGATGCTGCCGATCTGGGCAGCGTGGAACACCTGCTGCCCGAGTTCGACCATGCCGTGAGCCTGGCGCTGTCAAAGGCAATGGGCATTGCCGCTGCGCCTCAGGTTTCTTCAGCGACCATCTTGATTGCCCCGCAAGGGCACTCGGCGGCGCAGACACCGCAACCCTTGCAGTAGTCGTAATTGAAGTCGAATCCATTGCCGGGGCCGTGCTTGACGACCGCGTTGTCGGGGCACATGCCGTAGCAGTTGTCGCATTCGAAGCAGTTTCCGCACGACAGGCAACGCCGTGCTTCGAACAGCGCATTGCTTTCGTCCAGGCCGCCCTGCACTTCCTCGAACGTGGACTGCCGGCGGATCATGTCGAGTGTGGGTTGCACCGTCTTGGGAGCATCGCTGTAATACCAGGGGTTCAGCATCTCGAAGCCGGCCAGTTCGGTGCTTGGCGCGGGCACATAGTCGCTGCCGCGCAGCCAGGCGTCGATGTTGCGCGCTGCCTTCTTGCCGTGACCGATGGCCACCGTGACATTGCGTTCGGCCGGCACCATGTCGCCGCCTGCAAAGATGCCGGGGTGGCCCGTCATCATGTGCTCGTCGACCTGGACCACACCGTCGTCGACCGCCAGTCCGGGAACGCCTTCGATCAGCGAGAGGTCGACGTCCTGCCCCAGCGCCAGCACCACGCTATCGGCCTCCAGGGTTTCGAAGACGCCGGTGGGCTGCGGGAAGCCCTTCTCGTCCAGCGCCATCTTCTCGACGGTGATGGACGATTCGCCGGCACGCGTGATGGTGGACAGCCACTTGATCAGGACGCCTTCCTGCAGGGCTTCTTCCACTTCGAAATCGTGGGCCGGCATTTTCTCGCGGTTGCGGCGGTACACGATGATGGCCTCCGTGGCACCGAGGCGCTTCGCGGTGCGTGCCACATCGAGCGCGGTGTTGCCGCCGCCATAAACAATGACGCGGCGCCCCAGCATGGGCTTGTCTTCACCCTCCATCGAGCGCAATACCGAAACTGCATCCAGCACCCGGGCAGAATCGCCCGCCGGGATGAAGGCACGCCTGGCAATGTGCGCTCCCACGGCCAGAAAGACCGCATCGAACCCGCCTTGCTGCTTGGTCTCCAGGACGTTTGCCACCTTTCTCTGGTAGCAGATCTCAACGCCCAGTTCGACGATGCGCTGCACCTCGGCGTCGAGCACGTCGCGCGGCAGCCGGTATTGGGGAATGCCAAAGCGCATCATTCCGCCGGGCAGCGGCCCCGCCTCATGCACCGTCACCTGGTGGCCCAGTCGGGCCAGCTGATAGGCCGCCGACAGGCCCGACGGACCCGCACCCACCACCAGCACCCTCTTGCCTGTTGGCGCCGGCGCCGGCGCGAATTTCCATCGCTGGGCAATCGCCTGGTCGCCCAGGAACCTCTCCACCGAATTGATGCCCACCGGGGCGTCCAGTCTGGCCCGATTGCAGGCGCCCTCGCAGCTGTGATAGCAGACTCTCCCCATGACGGCGGGAAACGGGTTGTCCTGGACCAGCACGCGCCAGGCTTTTTCGTAGTCACCCGATTCGGCATGGAACAGCCACGACTGGATGTTCTCTCCGGCGGGGCATTGGTGGTTGCAGGGCGGCTTGCGCTTGACGTACACCGGCCGGGAAGTGCGCCAGGAACCGGTGTGATTGGCCAGCGATGAGCCGACATCCAGCGTGATGGCAAAGGGCTTTTGCATGGCTCAGCTCTCCAGCAGCCCGAAGCGCCGGATATTGCGATCGGCAATGGCCTGCAGCCGGGCAATGGTCTGCGTGTCCGGCTCGTTGCCGAACAGGTGGGCGAAGCGTTTCTGGGGCCGCAGGTATTCCTCGATCGGCACCTGGCGGCGAATCCTGGAGACACCCGTCACTTCGCCGCGCTCGGCCTCGAACACGGGGAAGAAGCCGCTCTCATGTGCCAGCCGGGCCAGCCGGATGGTGTCTTGCGAGGCCGCACCCCAGCCCAGCGGGCATGGCACAAAGACGTGGATGTAGCGCGCGCCATGGATTGCCATGGCCTTCTTGACCTTGCATTCGAGGTCGTGCAGATCGGCCACGGTGGCGGTGGCCACATAGGGAATCTCGTGCGCCATGGCGATCTGCGGCAGGTTCTTGCCCTGGCCGAACACATTGCCCGGCTGCGGCCCCACCGGCATGGTGGTGGCGGTGCGCGCGGCCGGCGGTGTTGCCGATGAACGCTGCACCCCGGTGTTCATGTAGGCCTCGTTGTCGTAGCAGATATAGAGCACGTCGTCGTTGCGCTCGAACATGCCCGACAGGCAGCCAAAGCCGATGTCGGTAGTGCCGCCGTCGCCGCCCTGGGCCACAACGCGAACCTCGCTGCGGCCCTTGACCCGCATGGCCGCCGCGATACCGGTGGCCACGGCGGCGGCGTTGCCGAACAGCGAATGGATCCACGGCATCTGCCATGAGGTTTCCGGGTAGGGCGTGGAAAAGACCTCCAGGCAGCCGGTGGCGTTGGCGGCGATCAGCTGGCCGTTGGTGGCCTGCATGGCCGCGTCAATCGCGTAGCGCGCACCCAGCGCCTCGCCGCACCCCTGGCAGGCGCGATGGCCGGAATTGAGGGAGTTGTTGCGCTGGGTGTTGGCCTGCACACTGCGCTGGCCGGGCTCAAGCAGGCGGTTGCCTACGGTGAAGGTGCCGGTCTGGTAGAACTTGACGACGGTCTGGTCCATGGCCGCTTCCTAACCGATACGCGACGAAACGGTGCCGATGTCGCGCAGGATGCCCTCGGCCACCGGGCCGGAGCGGCGCTGCACCTTTTCACGATCCAGCACCCGGTTGACGATGCCCCAGTCCAGATCCAGAAAGGTGAGCAGTTCGAGCTTGTCGACCACGGCATCGAGCAAAAGCTTGTGCAGCGATGCCTTGGTGATGGCTCGCCCGCCCAGGCCGGCAATGACGGCATAGACCTGCTGAGGGCGGTTCTGCACCGCACTGCGCACATCCCGCGTGACGATGCCGCCGATGCCCACGGCAAAGCATTTTTCGATGACGACGATGCGCTTGGCGTGCGCGATGGCATCGCGGATGGCCGCAATCGGGAACGGCCTGAACGAGGTGATGCCCAGCACGCCGATCTTCACGCCTTCGCTGCGCAGGTCGTCCACGGTGTCCTTGATGGTGCCCAGGACCGAGCCCAGTGCGATCACGATGGTTTCCGCGCCGTCCAGCCGGTAGGGTTTGACCAGCCCGCCTGAATCGCGCCCAAAAACCTCCATGAACTCCTGCGCAATTTGCGGCATCAGGTCCAGCGCCTGCATCTGCTTGGCATGCGCCAGGTAACGCACTTCAGTGAAAGCCTCGGGCCCGACCATGGCGCCGATGGTGACCGGTTCGTCAGGGTCCAGCACCTGGCGCGGCTGGTAGGGCGGCAGGTAGGCATCGACCTGGGATTGTTCGGGCATGTCGATGCGCTCGTAGGCGTGCGTCAGGATGAAGCCGTCCATGCACACCATCACGGGCAGCGACAGCTCTTCGGCGATGCGGAACGCCTGGATGTGCAGGTCCAGCGCCTCCTGGTTGGTTTCGGCAAAGATCTGGATCCAGCCGGCGTCTCGCATCGACATGCTGTCGGTGTGATCGTTCCAGATATTGATGGGCGCGCCGATGGCGCGGTTGGCCACCGTCATGACGATCGGCAGGCCCAGCCCGCTGGCGTTGTACACCGCCTCGGCCATGAACAGCAGCCCCTGGCTGGCCGTGGCCGTATATGCGCGCGCACCGGCGGCCGATGCGCCGATGGCCACGCTGAGGGCAGCGAATTCGGATTCGACGTTGATGAATTCGCAGCGCTCGAGGGCGCCCGATTTGACCCGCTCGCCCAGGCCCTCGACGATGTGCGTCTGCGGCGAAATCGGGTAGGCGCAGATCACTTCGGGGCGGCACAGCGCAACGGCCTGTGCCACCGCATGGGAGCCTTCGCACTGTTCAAGCATGGAGGGCCTGCACCTTTCTTTCCTGTTCCATCACGATCTCGTAGGCTTCATCGGCCGCAGCGATGTTTCCCTGGGCGACCGAGCCCTTGAATTTCTGGGCGACGGCCGCGCGCACGGCTTCCAGCGTGACCATGCCGCCCAGGGCGGCGAAGGCACCCAGCAACGGCACGTTGGGAACCGGGCGTCCCACGTGTTTCATGGCCAGCTCGGTTGCCCCGACGGTGAGCAGGTGATCGGGCCGGAAATCGCGGATGAAATCGCCCAGGCCCAGTTCGGCAAAGCTGCGCGTGGTGTTGATGAGGATGTAGCCGTCCTTCTTCAGGCCACTGAAGACATCTACCTGATGCAGCAGCGTCGGGTCCTGGATGATCAGCGCATCGGGTTCCATGATGGGCTCGCGCAGCCGGATTTCCCTGTCGTCCATGCGGCAGAACGCCACCACGGGCGCGCCGGTTCGCTCGGAGCCGAAGCTGGGAAACGCCTGGGCATGCCGCCCGCCCAGAAATGCCGCGACAGACAGCATTTCGGCGCCGGTCACTACGCCCTGACCACCCCGACCGTGAATGCGTACCTGGAACATCGCCCGCCTTTCAACCTTTCGGGGGCCATCGTGCTCCGTCGCGGCCGGCCCGTGTTGACGTGCGTCAAGCGCTTCGCCATCCATCCCGGGATTTCCGCAGTTCGTCGCAGGCGCCGGCAACTCGTCGCATCCCGCTGGAAAGCTATCGGGGCCCCGCCTACAGTCCGTCTCAACAGGCCGCAGTGGCCTTCAGGAGATCACGATAATGAAGAAATACCAGCCCTACGAGGGAAGCCTGGCTCCCCTGCCGCAAACCGTTACCGCGCGCGTCGTGATCGTTCTGGGCGCGGTGGCCCTGGCGGTGGTGGGCGGGCTGTCGGCCAGCGCGCCACAGGCGCAGAAGGTCTACGTTACGCTGCCGCCGGTGCTGGTAGTCGGCCACAGGGAGGTGCCGGCGGCAGATTCTTCTTCGGTCGCGGCCAGCGATTGCACTGCCCCCGTTACGCTGAAGAAGCAGGTCGTTCCGTCCTGAGCCGGGCGAGTCTGCCCGCTCCCCAAAGGGGACTTGCCAAGAAGAGCCTTCCATATAAGCATGAACGCCCGGGTAGTAGCGTTCGTTGGCGAAAACATGAAGAATCCGTGATACGCGCTACCGGCCCGTTGGGAACGGAGAGGGTCAGAAGTTGACATGGAGAAGGTCGTGATCATGCGTCGACCCGCCGGTAGCCAAGCTGGCGGAGAATGA
>JANYAN010000514.1 GCA_025361305.1 Burkholderiales bacterium | reverse complement strand
CGTCGCGCGGGCCGACGTCGACGAGCTTGACCTTGGAAGGGAGTTTCATGGGTTCTGCGCCAAAGGTAATCGTTCAGTATCCACGGGACCGGTCAACCACACCGGCAATGGGCTCTCCTCGCTCCAGCGCCAGGATCTTGCCGGCGATCTGGGCAATGCTTTGCTCGCGCAGGGTACGCGCCGAGATGTGGGGGGTGACGGTGACTTTCGGGTGCCGGCAAAGCGGGTGCTCCGCGGGCAGCGGTTCGGTGCGGAACACATCCAGCGTGGCACCAGCGACATGGCCGCTGTCCAGCAGGGCCAGCAGGTCTTCGTCGACCAGGTGGGCACCACGCGCCACGTTGATCACGTAGCCGCCGGGTTGCAGCTTCGACAGGCTGGCCCGGTTCATGATTCCCTGCGTCTGGTCCGTCAGCGGCAGCAGGCACACCAGAAACCGGCTGGCGGCGAGAAAAGCCTCGAATTCACTCGCCCCCGCGTAGCAGCGCACGCCATCGACCGCCTTGGGGCTGCGACTCCAGCCGTGCACGGGAAAATCGAACTGCGCAACAGCCCGCGCCACGCGCACGCCCAGTACGCCCAGCCCCATGATGCCCACAGGATAGTCGGCCCGCGAGCGCGGCTTGCGATAGGTCCAGTCGCCCTGGGCGCCGTCGCGTTCGTACCGATCCAGTTCGCGGAAATGCCGGATCACGGCGTGGCAGACGTATTCGGCCATCTGCACGGCCATCCCACCATCGTCGATGCGCGCCACAACGGCGCCCTGCGGCAGCCGCAGTTTCAGCAGCGCATCGACTCCGGCACCGATGTTGAAGATGCCCTTAATGCCAGCCTGCTCGTTGAGGAACTGCTGGGGTGGTGCCCAGACCACGGCATGCTCGGCCTGCGGCGCGCCCGCAGTCCAGGGTTCAACGGTGGCCCCTGGAAGCGCCGCTCTCAGACCGGCAAGCCAGGGCTCGGCCTTGACACCGGGGCAGCAAAAATAGATGCGCATAGACGATGGTCAGGCCGTGAGCGTCAGCAACTCGGCACCCTCGGCCACCTGGTCGCCGGGTGCGAACATCAGCTCGGCCACCGTGCCGTCGGCGGGCGCGGCGATGGTGTGCTCCATCTTCATCGCCTCCATCACCGCCAACGCTTGGCCCTTGCTGACCTTGTCGCCCGCCTTGACGGCGAACGACACCACTTTGCCCGGCATCGGCGCGGTGAGCCGGCCCGCGTCGGCCTGGCCTTCGCCGGCATGGGCCAGCAGGTCGATCGACAGGATCTGCGTGGCCCCGCGCGGAGTGAAGACATGATCGTTCTCGCCTTGTGCATAGACGGTGACGCACTGCCTCAGACCGGCAAATTGCAGGTCAATGCCGCCGGGCGCGTCTGCGAATTCGAGCAGGCCGTTTGCATCGCCGGCGGCCAGGTGCAGGCGGCCGTCGTGCCGATAGGTGAGCTGGGTGTTGAAGCGTTCGCCATGGAAATCGAATTCGAAGCGGCGGATGGTCTCGCCGTGCGAGCGCCAGCCGTCGCGGCGGCTGAACGGGTCGGCCTTCTCCGCGGCGCTCTCGTCCAGCAGCGCCTGTGCAATGGCCGCAGCTGCCGCCTGCACCTTGCCGACGGGCTCCTGGTTGAACAGCACCGCCTGCTCGCGCGGGATCAGCGCCGTATCAAGATCGGCCTTGGCAAAAGACGGGCTGCGTGCCACATGACGGAGGAACTGCACGTTGGTGGCCAGCCCGACGATATGGGTTTGCGACAGCGCCTCGTCCAGCCGCGCCAGCGCCTGCTCGCGGGTGGCGCCATGCACGATGAGTTTGGCGATCATCGAGTCGTAATAGGGCGAAATCTCGTCGCCCTGGCCGAAGCCCGCGTCGATGCGCACCGGCGCCGGCTCGTGGAAGCGCTCGGCATCGGCGTTGCGGCGGAACGCCACGTGTTCGGGCCAGCGGGCCACGTTCAGCCGGCCCGTCGCCGGCAGGAAATTGTTGTCGGGGTTCTCGGCGCAGATGCGCGCCTCGATGGCATGGCCCTGGATCTTCAGTTCGTCCTGCTTTATGGGCAGCCGCTCGCCGCAAGCGACGCGCAATTGCCACTCCACCAGGTCCAGGCCCGTGATGGCTTCGGTCACCGGGTGCTCCACCTGCAGCCGCGTGTTCATCTCCATGAAGAAAAAGCTCATTTCACCACCCGGGTACTGCTCGACGATGAACTCCACAGTTCCGGCGCCGACGTATTTCACCGCCCGCGCCGCCGCCACTGCGGCGCCACCCATCTGCCGGCGCATGGCGTCGGTCATGCCCGGCGCAGGCGCCTCTTCCAGCACCTTCTGATGGCGGCGCTGCACCGAGCAGTCGCGCTCGAACAGATACACATAATTCCCGTGGCTGTCACCGAACACCTGGATCTCGATGTGGCGCGGGCGCTGCACGTATTTCTCGATCAGCACCGCGTCGTCGCCGAAGCTGGCGATGGCCTCGCGTTTGCACGAAGCCAGCGCGGACTCGAAGTCGGCTGGCTGGTCGACGGCCCGCATGCCCTTGCCGCCGCCGCCGGCACTGGCCTTGATCAGCACCGGATAGCCGATGCGCTCGGCTTCGGCCTTCAGCAGAGCCGTGTCCTGGTTCGCGCCGTGGTAACCCGGCACCAGCGGCACGCCGGCCTTTTCCATCAATTGCTTGGACTCGGCCTTGAGGCCCATCGCCTGAATCGCCGACGGCGGTGGTCCGATGAAGACCAGCCCGGCCTCGGCACAGGCCCGCGCGAACGCCTCGTTCTCGCTGAGGAAGCCGTAGCCGGGGTGGATCGCCTGCGCACCGCTGGCCTTGGCGGCTTCGATGATGCGCTCCCAGCGCAGGTAGCTGTCCTTGGGCGAGCTTCCGCCGATGTGCACCGCCTCGTCGCAGGCGCCCACGTGCTTGGCATTCGCGTCGGCGTCGGAGTACACCGCGACGGTCTTGATGGCCATGCGCCTCGCGGTCGCGGCCACTCGGCAGGCGATCTCTCCTCTGTTTGCAATCAAGATTTTTTGGAACATGTCAGGCCTTTTTAGGAATTGGCATTTCTGTAGTTCACGGTGAAGGCATCCTTCGCCCCTCGAAGAAATCGCGCAGCCGTCGCGCGACGACGCGCAGGAACTTGAACAGGACCACCATCAGCACACCGGCCAACACCAGCGTCAATACCAGCGCGATGGCGAACAGGGCCGGATGGGCGGCCGACAACCACAGCATGAACACCACGAAGCCGTCTTCCAGCAGCGACACGCCCAGATTGGAGAACGGCTCGGGCGAGGTATTCACGGCAGCGCGCGTGGTCAGCTTGGCCGCGTGGCTGGTGGCCGCCAGGCTGCCGCCCAGCAGCGCGGCGATCCAGCCCATGGCCTGGTTG
>JANYAN010000509.1 GCA_025361305.1 Burkholderiales bacterium | reverse complement strand
CTTGCCGGTCAGCCCCTTGGGCCGCAGGTCGACCAGCATGACGTGGCTCTCGGTTCGGCCGCTGACGATGCGCAGGCCGCGCTCCGTCAGCGTTTCGGCCATCACCAGCGCGTTTTGCACCACCTGCTGCTGGTAAACCTTGAATTGCGGCTCCAGCGCCTCCTTGAAGGCCACGGCCTTGGCCGCGATGACGTGCATCAGCGGGCCGCCCTGCAGCCCGGGGAAAATTGCGCTGTTGATCGCCTTCTCGTGCTCGGCTTTCATCAGGATGATGCCCCCACGCGGGCCGCGCAGGCTCTTGTGGGTGGTCGAGGTGACCACATCGGCATGCGGTACCGGATTGGGGTAGACGCCCGCGGCGATCAGCCCGGCGTAATGGGCCATGTCCACCATGAAGATGGCACCCACATCCCTCGCCACCTTGGCAAAGCGTTCGAAATCGATACGCAGCGAATAAGCCGATGCACCGGCGATGATCAGCTTGGGCCGCGACTCGTGCGCCTCGCGCTCCATCGCGTCGTAGTCGATCTCTTCGCGCTCGTTCAGGCCGTAGCTCACTACGTTGAACCACTTGCCGCTCATGTTCAGCGCCATGCCGTGCGTCAGGTGCCCGCCTTCAGCCAGGCTCATGCCCATGATGGTGTCGCCGGGCTTGAGAAAAGCCAGGAACACCGCTTCATTGGCCTGGGCGCCCGAGTGGGCCTGCACGTTGGCGGCGTCGGCGCCGAAAAGCTCCTTGACCCGCGCCAGCGCCAACTGCTCGGCGATATCGACAAACTCGCAGCCGCCGTAGTAGCGCTTTCCGGGATAGCCCTCGGCGTACTTGTTGGTCAGTTGGGTGCCTTGCGCGGCCATGACGGCTGGCGAAGCGTAGTTTTCGCTGGCGATCAGCTCGATATGCTCTTCCTGGCGCTTGTTCTCGGCCTGGATGGCCGCCCACAGCTGGGGATCGGCTTGCTCGACGAGGATGTTTCGGTGGTACACGGCAGTCCTATGAAGGCGATGGTCCCTGTCCAAGACAAGGGCTGCCCAGGCGAACGGCTGAACGCCGGGGGAAGGCTCCGGCGGCACGCTTCCCAGTGGTGGCCCACGTCAGCGCCGGTCGCCTCGCGGTCGCCGCGCCTATCGCCAGTTGCGTACAACGCGAGTGTAGCTTAGCCTAGCGCCGCAATCTTTTCCTCGGCTGGCGGTTCCGGCTTGGCCGGTGCAATCGCACGGACGACCTGCGGCGCGGGCAAGGGCACAGCGCGGCCGCCGGCGACCTGGCGCAGGCGCTCGTGCTCGGCCAGCACCTTGTCGGCATAGCCGCCATCGTCGCCCTGGTTGCCAGCGCCAACATAGAACTTCAGGCCGGCCTGAAGCGATCCCGAGCGCTGGATGCACTCCTGCAGCACCTTGACGCCCACCCGCAGGTTGGTCACCGGGTCGAAAGCAGCCAGCTTGCCGCCGAAATACTCGTACTTGGCGCTGTGGACGCCAGTCATGACCTGCATCAGGCCCTGGGCGCCCACCGGGCTCTGGGCAAAGGGGTTGAACCCCGATTCGATGGCCATGACCGCCAGAATCAGCGTCGGATCGAGCTTGGCCCGGCTGCCGATGTCATAAGCTTCGGCGACCAGGGCGCTCACGGGCTCAGGCGCCACGTGGTACTTCTTGCTGAGCCAATAGGCCACGGCGGCCTGCTGCTTGGGCAGATCCTTCGGGTCGGCGGCCGTCGCGCGGTCGCTGGCGTCAGCTTCGACTTCCATTCCGGCCGCAGCCACATGGCGGGCCTGAAGCCAACCCATCAGTTTCGTTTCACCCGCCTGACGCAAGTCGGGGCGGGCAGTCAGGGTGATCACCGTAAACACGACGGCCAGGCCCACCAGGGCAAAGCCGTTGTGCGTGATCTCAAAAAAGCCCTGGGCAACATCGGACGCAAACGTCCGCAAGCCCTGGGTCATCTTTCCTAACGCTGTCATAGCACTTCCTTTCTACGCGCGGGCCCGGTCAGGGATGCTGCGGGGCAGCATCACAAACGTCGGACTCCTCGTTTGGATTGGTACGCCATCAAATTACCGGGTGTCCTGAAAGACAAGCCTCAAGTGATCTGACTTAGCCGGGGTCGGCAGCGGGTTCGGGTTATCCCCAGTACGTTGCTGGGGTTGGCGGATTCTATGGGTATCTCAAATACCCAGTCAAGAATATCAATGAACGTTGTTATACGAAAATTACGTCTATCTCAGATAATTTACACCATTCCTCTTAGGTTCCGCCGCCGGCCAGCCGTCCACGCGGCCGTCAGACAGATCCCACACGCAGCCGCCGGCGATATGGGAATGCTATAAATAAAATAGCACACTATCCTTACCCACAAGGCCTATAGCTGAGGAGCTGTGGAAAAATCCGTCACGACCCCGGGGGCTGAAATTTCACAGTATGAAATATTGTCCGCCAATTCACCGCTCGTCGGTTAGCGGCCATGTAACAGCCCAAAGGCGACGCCCCTAACGTGTTTTGGCCTCACGGAAAATGCCCAGCGCATTTGGCGGTGTCAAGACAAATGCTGCAATCGTAGACTTGCACATCATTGAAAACTCAGATTGGTAATCGTCCGCTGCCTGACCTAACTTGAATGGGCCTGAGTGATCAGGCAATCAGCCGGTAGGGCCATTTCGGTGGTAGCCCCGGCCCCTCTTGGAGGCAATCTCTTGCCTCCGGCGCGGGCAAGGACCCAACTCTCCTTGTTCGCGGAAGCCCGGCGGGAAGCGTCAAGCAACCCGTCCGGGCTTTCTCATTTTGGCGTCCCGTATTGACGTTTTGCCCCGGACAGGCAAGATCGACCCATGAGGATAGAGGGATTGCGCCACAACAAGTGGTTTGCGCGGCTGGCGTGGAGCGTGGCGGTACTGGTCGCCCTGTGGGCGCTGGCCTGGCTGGCTGTTCCGCCCCTGCTCAAGAGCCGGGTCGAACAGGTGGCCACCGAGCGCCTTGGGCGCCAGGTTCGCCTGGGGCGGGTCGATTTCAGGCCCTGGACGCTGGAACTGACCGTCTCCGACATCTCGATCGCGCAAGCCGGCTCCAGCGAACCGCAGCTGGCGATCAAACGCCTCTATATAGATGGTGCGCTGACGTCGTTGCTGCGGCTGGCCCCGGTGGTGGACGCGGTGGAAATCGAGTCGCCGCGGCTCTTGCTCACGCATCGGGGCGACGGCCATTACGACGTGGACGACGTGCTCGCGCGGCTCAGCCAGCCCGGTGACCCGCGGGGCGAACCACCAAAGTTCGCTCTTTACAACTTGGTCGTGACCGGCGGCGAGATGGATTACCGCGACCAGGCGGTCGGCCGTACGCATGAGCTGCGTGAGCTGCAACTGGGCGTGCCTTTCCTGAGCAACCTGGCATCGCAGCGCGAGGTGAAGGTGTTGCCGCGGCTGGCTTTCAAGCTCAATGGCAGCCGTTTCGACTCGGCCGCCGAGGGGACGCCCTTCGCGCAGACTCGCAAGACCGACGCCACTCTGCGGCTGGCCGGCCTGGATCTGGCTCCCTATCTTGGGTACGTGCCCAAGGGGCTCCCGGTGAGGCTGATGACGGGAGTGCTGGACGCCGACCTGCGACTTTCTTTCGAACAGAAGCCGGCGGTGGCGGTCAAGCTTGCCGGCACCGTGCAGCTCAGCGGTATCCGGGTTTCCCGTTCAGGCCAGCAAGGACTGCTGGACTGCGACCGGCTGAAGGTTGGCCTGGCCGACGTGCAGCCGCTGCAACAGGTGGTGCGCCTGTCGTACGTGGAACTGGAGGGTCCGCGCCTTGCCGTGCGGCGCGACAGCAAGGGTCATCTGAACCTGGACCTGTTCCCGGCGCCATCCGCCGCCGCCGCTTCTGCGAGTCCCGGCCGCACCGCCTGGACGGTTGATCTGGCCCGACTGCAGGTGCGTGGCGGCGCCGTGGCCTGGCGTGACGACACCTTCCGTCCCGGCGCGGACCTTGCCCTGGCTGACCTCCGTCTCGATGCATTTGGCCTGGTGGCTCCGTTGGACCAGCCCGCACGCTTCAGCGGCTCGGCGAAGCTGGCGGGGCAGGGTGACCTGGCCTTCGGCGGCACCGCGAGCACCCATGCGGCCAGCGTCACCGCCACGGTTGCCGCGCTGCCGCTTTCGGTGGCCGGCGCGTATGCCCGTCAGTTCATTGAGCCGCACGTGGATGGCAGCCTGGACGCTGAACTCGGCGTCGACTGGACCGCACCGGCACCTGGCAAACCGCAGGGCCTGGTGGTTGGAATCCGCAAACTCGTGCTCGATCGCCTGGCGGCGAGCCAGGGCAAGGTGGTGCTGGCGTCAATCCGCAGGCTGGAGCTGAACGAGGCACAGCTGGACATAACTGGCAAGTCGGTCAGCCTTGGGCATCTCGTGCTGAACCAGCCCAGGGCCGCCGTCGAGCGCGGTGACGACGGGCGCTGGATGTTCGAGAAGTGGCTCAAACTGCCGCCCGCGGCGCCCGGCGGTGCGGCGGCCGGTCCATCCAGCGGCTGGCGCGTGAGCGCGCGCGACCTGGCGATCGATGGCGGGCAGGTTTCATTCAAGGATCTTGCGGCAGCCCGGCCCGTCGCCGCGGACGTATCCGGCCTGCAGGTGCGCATGAAAGACTTTGTGCCGCTGGCCGGCGACGCAAAAGGGCCACCTGCGAGGCCGGCCCCAGTGACGTTTGCTGCGCGGATCAGCGCTGGCCGCGGCGAACCCGGGCGGGTGAGCTTCAAGGGCGTGTTGAAGCTGGTTCCCCTGACCGTGCAGGGTGCGGTGGACGCGGCGCACGTGCCGTTGCACGCCCTTGGCGCATATTTCGCCGATGCACTGAACCTCGAACTGCTGCGTGCCGACGCCAGCTTCAAGGGCCAGGTGCGCTATGCCGCGGCACCTGCCGGCATGGCCCTGAGCGTGAGCGGAGACAGCTCGCTGGAAGAGTTCCGCGCCAACAGTGTGCCGGCGCGCGATACCGCCACACAGGCCAGCCCGCAGATCAACGAGGAATTGTTGAGCTGGAAGGCACTGCAACTTCATGGCGTAGGTGTCGAAGTGGCGCCGGGCAGCGCACCGCGCATCGACGTCCGGGAGACGGTGCTGAGTGACTTCTTCGCGCGGATCATCATCAACGAGAACGGCCGCATCAACCTGCAAGACCTGGTACGGCCGGCGCCCGCTACGCAGGGCTCGCCCGCCAGCCCCGAGGCGGCGCCGGTGATCAACGTCGGGCCAGTGGCCATGATCGGCGGAACCGTGCTGTTTTCGGACCATTTCATCCGACCCAACTATTCGGCCGACCTGAGCGAGCTCAACGGCCGGCTCAGCGCGTTTTCGTCGGTTCCGGCCAACGGCGCCCCAGTCATGGCCGATCTGGAACTGCAGGGCCGGGCTCAGGGGACTGCTGCACTGGAGATCTCCGGCAAGCTCAACCCCTTGGTGCAGCCTTTGGCGCTGGACATCCGGGGCAAAGTGCGCGAGCTCGAACTGCCGCCGTTGTCGCCCTATTCGATCAAGTACGCCGGCTACGGCATCCAGCGAGGCAAGCTCAGCATGGACGTGCGCTACGAGGTTCTGCCCGACGGACAGCTGACGGCAACCAACAAGCTGGTGCTCAACCAGCTGACCTTCGGCGACAAGGTCGAAGGCGCGCCCAACAGCCTGCCGGTCAAGTTGGCGGTGGCCCTATTGGCAGACCGCAATGGCGTCATCGACGTCGACCTGCCGATCAGCGGCTCACTCAACGACCCCAAGTTCAGTCTGGCGCCGCTGATCTTCAAGGTGATCGTCAACCTCATCGTCAAGGCCGTGACGGCGCCTTTCACGTTGCTGGCTCATGCGCTGGGCGGTGGAGGCGAGGATTTCAGTGTGGTGCCGTTCGAGCCCGGCGCCGCGGTCCTGAGCGTCCAGGCGCGTCAGTCGCTGGACAAGGTGGCGCAGGCGCTGACGGACCGGCCGTCGCTCAAGCTCACGGTTGTGGGCACTGCCAGCCTGGAAGTGGAACGCGATGCCATCAAACGGGATCGGCTGCGCCAGTGGGTGGAATCGGAAAAGCGCCGCTCGTCCATTGCTGCCGGGCAGACGGCCACGGGGGTGATCACCGTGACGCCCGAAGAGTACCCGGCGCTGCTCAAGGAGGTCTACCGGCGCGCCGACATGGCCAAACCGCGCAACCTGATTGGTTTGGCCAAGGACGTTCCCGTGGCCGAAATGGAGACGCGGCTGATGGACGAAGTCACCCTGAACGAGGAAAAGGTGCGTGAGCTCGCTTCGCAGCGCGCCGTCGCCGTGAGGGACTATCTGGCCGGGCGCCAGCTGCCGACGCAGCGGCTGTTTCTGGGGGCTGCCAAGGCGGTTGGCCGCCCTGACAAATGGAGCCCGTCCGCCGAGCTCAACCTGGCCCTCGATTGAATCGTTGACGCAGTCGGCACCCGGTCTGCCGTTTAGCGGCGAAAATAGCGCCTTCGCCGATTTCCGGCCCCTTGACCAGCAAAGTGCGCGCAGTGATCCAAGCCACCCTCAAATCCAACGACAACCCTACGCTCGACACCCTGACCGGCGGCGCATTCTCCGCCCCCACGTCGGGCGAGCGCGCTGCCCGCGTGCGCGAATGGCTGGCCACCGACCCCGGTACCGAGCAGATGCAGGAAGTGTTCCGTGAACTCAGCGCGCGCGACAAGGGCGCGGCCCGGCCGCTGCGCGAGAAGCTGGACGAAATCAAGCGTACCCGTGGCCAGGAGGCGATCGGCGCCGAATGGGCCGACAAGGCGCGCACGCTGCTGGGCCAGCCGCGCCTGAACATCGCCGACGGTATGGCCTGGCAGCGCGACGCGGCCAAGGCTGGCGCACCGCTGAGCCGTGAGCCGCTGGCGGCGCTGAAAGCCGAACTGGCAGAGCGGGTCAGGAGCATCGAAGATCTGCAGCATCGGGTGCAGGTCCAGCGCGAAGCGGCTGTGTTGCTGGCCCAGCGCATTGAAATCCTGTCGACCAAACCTTGGCGCGACGCGCACGCTGCGACCGAGGCCCTGCTCACCGATGTGCCCGATTGGCAGACCCAGGCGCAGTCACTGCTCGATGAGCCGGCCTGGCCCAGCGTCGACACCAAATTTCCGTCGCAGCTGGAGGCTTCGCGCCTGCAGTTGCAGGCCGTGTGGGAGGCCTTCCAGAGTGCTGTAGGGCAGGCCTTCGCGGCGGCGGCCGACCCTGCCGCGCCCCTGCCACCCGTCCCCGTCTGGGCCGATGAACTGCGCCAGGCGCGTGGCGTGGCGGCCGAAGTACCAGCCAAGCCGGCGCGGCCCAAGGTCGACCCGGAGGTGCGCGCCCGTGCCAACCAGGCCGTCCGCGAGACGCTCGCGCGGCTCGAGCTCGAAATCGCCGAGGGACACGGCAAGGCCAGCGCCGGCGCCGCGGCTGCCCTTCGCGCTGCCCTGAAGGAACAAGGCAAGCTGATCGACGACAAGCTGGAGAACCAGGCCCATGCTGCGCTGGCAGCCGCTGGCGAACTGGAAGGCTGGCAGCGCTGGCGGGCCGATCAGCTGCGCCAGGAACTGGTGGCCAAGGCCGAGGGCTTGTTCGAGGCGGTGGCGCCAGTCGAGGGCCAGGAGCCGCAGCCGCCCAAGCCGCGCTACGGCGGTCGCAAGATGCAGGAGCATTTGCGCGCGTTCCGCGAGCAATGGAAACAGACCGACCAGGGCGGGGTGCCCAACCACGCCTTGTGGAAGCGTTTCGACGACGCCTGCAACGAAGCGCACAAGGTGGTCGAGGCCTGGCTGGACAAGATCAAGAGCGAGGCGGCCGAACACCGCGCACAGCGCCTGGCCCTGATCGAAGAAGTCAAGGCCTGGGCCGCCGAGAACGCGACGGCGCGCGGCGGTGACTGGAAAGGATTCGGCCGCATCCTGCATCAATTTTCGGATCGCTGGCGCGATGCCGGCCACCTGAGCGAAAAGGCCTTTGCCGAGATGCAGCCGCTGTGGAAGGAAGCCATCAACACCGCAGCGGCGCCGCTGGAGACCGTGCAAAAACAGAGCCTGGAGCGCCGGCACGCAATGATCGACGAAGCCCGCGTGCTGGGCGAGCAGCCGCAAATGCGAGTCGACGCTGTCAGGGCCCTGCAACAACGCTGGCAAGCCGAGGCCCAGGGCGTTCCGCTGGACCGCAAGCACGAGCAGAAACTGTGGGATGCGTTCCGCAAGCCGATTGACGAGGCGTTCAACCGCAAGACCGAGGAACGCGAAAAGGCCGCGGCCGCGCTGAGCGGGCACGACAAGGCGGTGCTGGACGCGTCCAAGGCGCTCGAGGCGGCCAACGCGACAGGCGAGGCCCAGAAGATCCGTGGCGCGATGTCCGCGCTGGAAGCCGCGCTGCGCGGCCAGGCGCAGGCCGTAGCGGCTGTGGCGGCTGCAACGCCCGACAAGGAACAGACGTCCGCAGCCGAAGCCGCGGGGCAATCCGAAGCGGCGGCGCCCGAAGGCGATGCGCCCAGCGAGCCGGTGGCCGAAGTCCCGGCCGAACTGCCCCCGCCGCCGCCCAAGCCTGTGGCAAAGCCGGTGATCGCTATGCGCGGCGACGACCGGCCCGGCATGAAGAAATCGGTGCCGGTCCCGGCTGGGCGCGGCGGCAAGTTTGGTGACCGCAAGCCCGGTGGCGGTGGCATGTTTGGCGAGCGCCCGCGCGGCGATGCCCGTGGTGACCGCGACGGCCGGTTCGGCGATCGCGTGCAGGAAGATCGCGGCCCGCGCTTGGGTGACGCGGCCTTCCGTGCCCAGCGCGATGCGCTGGAACATGCCCAGATGGCGCTGAAGAAGCTTGCGGCGCAGGCGCATGGCGAGGCGCTGACGCAGCTGCTGACGGCCTGGGAGCAGCGTGCGCCCGATCAGGTGCCGACGCTGCAAGACTTGGGCAAGGCGGTGGCAGCGCCGGTACGCAGCGTCTGGGTGCAGGCGCTTGGCGCCGCGCCTTCAGGCAGTGCCGATGAAGCGCTTTTGCGTCTCGAGATGGCCGCCGCAGTACCGACACCGGCCGAATTCCTGAATGCGCGCCGTGCGCTGCAGCTACACCTGCTGACCCGCCGCAACGATCCCGTCCCCGCGCAGACCTGGGGCCAGGATACGGCCCGCGTGCTGTCGGCATCCTTTGACGCCGCAGTTGCGCGGCGGCTTCAGGGGGCGCTCAAGATCCTGCTGCGCCGCTGAGTGCGGAGCCATCAACCGCCGGAGAAAAACCCGTCAAACAACGGCACCAGGACGCCGAAGTCCAACGCAAAGCGCTCGCGATTGACGAAATACGCTTCGCACGCTACGGCGAAGAACTCGTCGATCGAGGTGGCACCGTAGCGGTCTAGCCAGGGTGCGTCACCGCCGAAGCGTTCGGCGATGATGGCTTTCTCGCGGAAAGCCTCGTATTGAGTGGTCATCACTTCCAGCCAGTGCTCGCGTGCCTGCAGTGAGGGCAGCGCAGGGCAACCGTCGGGTGCGCCGCTGCGCATGTCGATCTTGTGGACGAATTCGTGGATGACCACGTTGTAACCTTGCGTGGCTGTGTCGCCTGCCGCCGCGACGTCATGCCAACTGAGCATCACCGGCCCACCGGCCATGGCCTCGCCCGAGAGCGCCTCGGCATACTCGTGTACGACACCGTCGGCGTCGGTGACCTCGCGCCGCGCCAGCACATCGCCCCGGTGAACGACGATCCCGACGAAATCGTCGTACCACGACAGCCCCAGATGCAGCACCGGCAAGACGGCCTGCGCGGCGATCGACACGGCCACCTCGTCGGTGATCTCGAATCCGTGGGCGCCGTGGAATTGTTTGGTGGCCAGGAATTCGCCCGAGAGCTCGCGCAGCCGCGCACGTTCTGCCTGCGAACGGGCGGCCAGAAAAGGGTAGCGCTGTAGCACCGTTGCCCACAACTGATCCGGAATCGCCGCCGCCTTGCGGCCTTGGCGCAGCCAGCCGAACATCAGGCCAGGGCGACGCGCCGGGCGCCGTTTTCGGTCAGGCGCAGTGCCTCCATGCGTGGCGGCCTGGCGTCGGCATCCCAGTCGCTGAGCACCGTGCGTCGACCGGTCCCCAGCAGGTGATCGGCCGGCTTGTGGGTATGGCCGTGGATCATGACCTGCGCGTCTGCAGCAGCAAGCCAGGCCAGCGCTGCTGATTCATCCACATCTGCGAATTCAACCACCGACCGCTTGTGCGTCTCGCTTTGCTCACGCAGTGAGCGGGCGATTTCGCGGCGCTCGGCCAGTGGCCGTGCCAGGAAGGCGCTCTGCCACTGCGGGGCGCGCACCTGCTCGCGAAAGCGCAGGTAGTCGGTGTCGGCCAGGCACAGTGCGTCGCCGTGTGTCAGCAGCCAGCGCTGTCCGGCAAAGCCCAACACCGTGGGATCCGACAGCAGCGTGGTACCGCACGATTGCATGAAGGCGGGGCCCACCAGGAAGTCGCGGTTGCCGTGCATGAAAAAGACCGGGCGCGCTTGCGTGGCCGCCTTGAGCACATGCGCGCAGTCGCGCGCGAAACCCGGCCCGGCCGCCGCGTCGTCGCCGGGCCAGACCTCGAACAGGTCGCCCAGTATGAAGACCGCGTGCGCCGGCGTCTGGCCCATGTAGCGGCGCCAGGCCTCAAAGGTTGCCGGCTCGCTGGCCTGCAGGTGCAGGTCAGAAATGAAGTCGACCGTCTGCCAGGCGGGCGGCGCGTGCAGTTCGGCGATCGTGGGCGGGGCATTCACGGCATGGAGCCGGCCCGGCCGGCCGCGTGATCAGGCGATCACGGCCTTTTCGATGACCACATCTTCGGCCGGCACATCGTCGTGGTGGCCCTTGCGGCCGGTTTTCACGGCCTTGATGCGGTCGACCACGTCGGTGCCGGCAACTACCTTTGCGAACACCGCGTAGCCCCAGCCCTGGGCGCTGGGGGCGGTGTGGTTGAGGAAACCGTTGTCGCCGACATTGATGAAGAATTGCGCGGTGGCCGAGTGCGGGTCGCTGGTGCGCGCCATGGCCACCGTGTAGTTGTTGTTCTTCAGGCCGTTGTTGGCCTCATTCTGGATCGGCGCGTCGGAAGGCTTCTGCGCCATGCCGGGCGCGAAGCCACCGCCCTGGACCATGAAGCCAGGGATCACGCGATGAAAAATGGTGCCGTCGTAATGGCCCTTCTTGACGTAACTGAGGAAATTGGCAGCTGACTTGGGCGCCTTGTCCTGGTCAAGTTCAAGGGTGACGACGCCACAGCCGGCGATGTGCAGGTCGACTTTCGGGTTGCTCATACAAAAATCCTCTGATTGGTTGGGGACAGAGCTGAAGACCTGCCCCACAAAGTAATTTACTTTACCAACGTTGCCGAGGTGATCACCACCGGCGTGACCGGAACGTTGCGGTGGAAGCCCTTGACGCCCGTAGGCACGGTGGCAATCTTGTTTACCACATCCATGCCGCTGACCACCTTGCCGAAGACCGTGTAG
This sequence comes from Burkholderiales bacterium, assembly GCA_025361305.1. GTDB lineage: Bacteria > Pseudomonadota > Gammaproteobacteria > Burkholderiales > Burkholderiaceae_C > Ramlibacter. Next base: position 340 of record JANYAN010000509.1, on the reverse strand, counting down.
CCAAACAACTGGGGCAGCGACATCAGCTGCGCTCGCGCCACATTTTCGTAGACGCGACCGCCGTACTGGAACCGGGGAACCGGGTCGCCCGGCGGGATCACCACAGGATCCAGGTTGGTGTTGTCGTTCACGTTGATGAAGAACTGGGCCGACGCCGAATTGGGATCATTGGTGCGCGCCATGGCCAGCGTGCCCACGACGTTGCGCGGGCCTCCCTTGGCCAATGCCTCGCGCCCCTCGTGCGCAATGGGCGGGCGGGTGTGTTTTTCGATCATGTTGCTGTCCAGGCCGCCGCCCTGAATCATGAAGTGATCGATGACCCGGTGGAAGACGGTGCCGT